>VGIW01000018.1 GCA_016867715.1 Candidatus Eisenbacteria bacterium
GGGTCGCTCTCGGCAAGAGGTTCGTCTCGCGCATGGTGCGCATAGAGGATGGGGTGTTCGACGAGGGAGTCGGCACGGATAGAAGCTGGTCGATGGAGAAACCGTCGACTCAAGAACGAACCAGCCAACGGAAAGACGCTCACAAGGCTCGAGAAAGAAGAGACGCGATACCGCATGCCCGGTGAAGGAGATCGGGAAGGAGAGAAACTCAGGTCGAGAGACACGTCTCTGTCAGAAGAGGTTGACGGGGGCCCGGCTCATAGAAGCCTTGATCCGACAGAAACTCGACCGGTGTTTTCTCGGCCGGGGCGCGGGGCAAGGGGGTGCCGGCTCAAACAGTCCTCGCGCACCGGGCCCACGACACGGTGCCGGATCGGCAAGGCCCGGCTCGCTCGCGAACTCGCCGGTTCACCCCCTCGCCCCGCGCCCCGGCGGCCCTGCAAGGAGCACACTTCTGACGGATTGACGTTAGCGGAGTTGTGCGGAATTGCGAGAGCAGATTCACGATTCTTCGGGGAGACTCTCTCCCCGGTCTTCTCTTCCGATGCGGCGGAATCGGGAGATGCTCTGGGCGGTCGTGGAGAGCTACCTGACACGCTGGAAGGTGGAGGAGATGATCCGATTCCTGAAGCAGAGCTACCACTTGGAAGACATCCGGGTGCTGACCTATCGACGCTTGCGGAATCTGGTGGCTCTGGTGCTCGCGGCGAGCTTCTTCGCGGTGGTGCATCTGGGGGAGCGCTTACAGGTGGCCGTGCTGGCGCGGCGCGTGCTGAAAGCCGCCAAGCGGATCTACGGCGTCCCGGCGTTCCACTGCTATGCGCTGGCCGATGGGATCGCGGCGATCCTGCGACGAACGGGGCAGGGACCGCTCTGCCAGTTCCTGCGAAGAAAGCCACCGCCGGTTACTCTCCAGACCGCCCTCGAAGGTCTCTGAAAAATGGGGAAAGTCCACACCTTCTCCTCCCCTTGCCCCCTCCCGCGGACCGCGATAGAATCGGGTGTTCGAACACACGGAGGACTTTCGAGTGGCTCAGAAGGTGACCCCGATGAGCGAGGATTATTCGCGCTGGTACACGGACGTCGTCCAGATGGCGGAGCTTGCGGATTACGCGCCCGTCAAGGGGTGCATGGTGATCCGCCCGTATGGGTTCGCCCTCTGGGAGAACATGCGCGACCACCTCGACCGGATGATCAAGGAGACGGGGCATGTCAACGCCTACTTCCCCACGCTCATCCCCGAAAGCTTCATGAAGAAAGAAGCGGAACACGTGGAGGGGTTCGCGCCGGAGTGCGCGGTCGTGACGCACGGCGGCGGCAAGAAGCTCGAGGAGCCGCTCGTTCTCCGGCCCACATCCGAGACCGTGATCTACCACATGTACGCGAAGTGGGTGATGTCGTACCGCGATCTCCCCATCCTCATCAACCAATGGGCGAACGTCTTCCGGTGGGAGCTGCGGCCGCGCCTCTTTCTTCGCACGCTCGAGTTCCTCTGGCAGGAAGGGCACACCGCCCACGCCACCTACGAGGAAGCCGAAGAAGAGACGCTCAAGATGCTCGAGGTCTACCGCGTCTTCGCCGAGGACGTGCTCGCGATCCCGGTCTACCCCGGCGCGAAGAGCGACTCCGAACGCTTCGCGGGCGCGCTCCGAACGTACTGCATCGAGGCGATGATGCTGGATGGGAAGGCGCTCCAGGCGGGGACGAGCCACAACCTCGGCCAGAACTTCGCGAAGGCGTTCGATCTCGTCTTCCAGGACAAGGACGGCGAGACGCGTCACGCGTGGAACACGAGCTGGGGAGTCTCGACGCGCATGGTCGGCGCGGTCGTGATGATGCACGGAGACGACAACGGCCTCATTCTGCCGCCGCGGATCGCGCCGATCCAGGCGGTGATCGTTCCGATCTATTCGTCCGACGAGGATCGCGCCGCGGTCTTCCCTGCGGCGGAGACGCTGAAGAAGCGGCTCGCGGAGGCGGGCGTCCGCGCGCACATCGACTCGCGCGAACAGCACAAGCCGGGATGGAAGTTCGCCGAGTGGGAGCAGAGAGGCGTCCCGCTCCGGATCGAGATCGGACCGAAAGACGTAGCGAAGGCGCAGGTGGTTCTCGCGAGGCGCGATACGCGCGAGAAGACGGCCGTTCCGATCGGCGAAGCGGCGGACGGGCTCCCCGCGAAGCTCGAAGAAATCCAGCGCGCCCTCTTCGAGCGAGCGCGGAAGTTCCGCGACGAGCACACGCACGCGGTCGATGATTATGAAGACCTAAAGAAACTCGTCGAAAAGGGCGGCTTCGCCTTCGCCCACTGGGACGGAACGCGCGAAACCGAAGCCGCGATCAAGGAAGAGACGAAAGCGACGATCCGGTGCATCCCGTTCGGGGGGGGCGCGGAAGAGGGGCGCTGCGTTCGGAGCGGCAACCCTTCGAAGCAACGCGTGTACATCGCCCGCGCGTACTAACGGTACCTGATACCCTATTACCCATCGGGGAGCGCTCCAACTAGCCTACTTGTTGCTGGGTAATGGGACAGCAAATAGGGTATCAGGTCCCGAAAAGCGGACAGAAGGAGAAGAACACGATGGGTCTTCCGAAGGACTTCCTCGAAATCCTCGCGTGTCCGGAGACGAAGGCGCCGGTCGTCGAGGACGGAGACTGGCTCGTCTCGACCGATGCGAAAACTCGGCGCCGCTATCCGGTTCGCGACGGCATCCCGATCCTGCTCGTCGAGGAATCCGAGATGATGGGCGAGGAAGCGTGGCGCGAGGTGATGAAGCGCCACGCCTTGTGAAAGAACTGGTGTCAGACACCGATTTCCAGACTATAGGGAAAACTGGTGGTGTCCAATAGGTGTCGGATACCGATTCCGATGATGAGCAACCGATGATCCTCGGAATGGATTGGGGCACTCTCCTTCTCGGCGTGCTCGTCTTCTTCGCCCGCGTGCTCGACGTCTCTGTCGGGACGATGCGGACGATCAGCATCGTGCAGGGGAAGACGCGCACGGCCTTTTTCCTCGGGCTCGTCGAGGTGAGCACGTGGCTCGCGGTCGTCGCCGCGGTCGTTAACCGCGTCATCGACCAGCCGATCCTCGGCGTCTTCTACGCCTTCGGCTTCTCGACCGGCAACGTCGTCGGGATCAAGCTCGAGAGGCGGCTCGCCTTCGGACACACCGTCTTTCGCGTGATCACGCCGGAGAAAGGCGATGAGATGGCGACGTCGGTCCGCGCCGCCGGGTTCCCGGTGACGACGTTCACCGGACAGGGGATGAGCGGGCTGGTGACCGAGCTCTACATCGTCTGCAGAAGAAGAGACCTCAAGCGCCTCGTTCCGATCGTCCTCGGCATCGACCCGACCGCGTTCTATATCACCGAGCAGGCGGGGAGCGTGAGCAAGCTCCGCCGTCCTTTCATGACGCCCCGCACCGACTGGCGCGCGATCTTCAAGAATAAGTAGGCGCCCGCCGCCCCGCCGAATTCGTCAGACGTCCGCTTCCCCAGCGAGAACGCGCTGCACCGCGTCCGGTATCTCCGCCGCGCGCCCCACGATCACTTCGGCGCCCTCGATCTCCTCGCGCGAGCCGAAGCCGTAGGCGCATCCGACCGAACGAGCGCCGTTCGCGCGGGCCGCCTCGACGTCGTCCCGCCGGTCCCCGATCCCGACGACCGGCCGGACCGCCTCGCGCGCGAGAAGATCCCTCATCATGAGCGTCTTGTTCTCGCCTTCGATCTCGCGGTACCGCACGGCGCCGAAGAAACGCGCGATCCCCATGCTCTCGAGAACCGTGCGCACGTAGGGGTTCCGACCGTTCGAGCAGATCGCCATCCGAAAACCTTCGCGCGCGAAGCGATCGAGAACCTCCGGAACGTCCAGAAAGAGCGCTCCTTTCGACGGGACGAGCTCCACCTCGCGGCGTTCGATCTCGACAAGAGCTTCTTCGATGTTCCGTTCGGGCGCGAGCGAGCGGAGCCAGGCGTGAAACTCGTGGATCGGCCTTCCGAAGTAAGAACAGATTTCCCGCGCGCTCGGACGGGCGAGCCCGATCCGGTCGAGCGTCTCCCACACCGCGGCGGCGGTCGCCCCGTCCCCCCGAAAGAGCGTCCCGTCGAGATCGAACACGAGAAGAGCTCGTTTGTTCATATGAATGACCTTCGATTCGGCCGGCCGCGGTTCGCGCGGAGCGCGGCTTCAACGTTTCTGCAACAGAAGACCGATCTCCCGCTCCGCGAGGTCCGCCCGGCGGTCCGCGACCGACCACGCGGTCCACCGCGAGAGACTCTCGATGAAGCCGCCCATCGGATGATCGTCCTTGTACGCGTGTTGCAGCAAGGTTCGAAAACGCGTCGGGTCGAAATCGGGAATCGTCTCCGCGTCGGGACTCGGAACGACGAACGTCGGATCGAGACGCGCGGCCTGGGCGAAGAGGTCCATCGCCCGGCGCGTCTTCTCGCGGTAGGCCGGATAGCTCTCTCCCTCCCGGAAGTCGAGGAGCGCGAGCGCGGCGCGCACCCTTCCGAGAAGATCGAGAAGGATCCCGTCCCCCTGCGCCGGCGGGTCCGGGATCATCCCTGCAACGATCTTCTCCGCTCGCTCGAGCTCCGGACGCCCCTCCGCGTCCGCCGCCCGCCCGCTCTGATAGAGCGCGAACGCCTCGAGAAGGCCTCGCGCGCGCCGCGTCCGCGGGTCCTCCGTCTCGGGAAGGGCGGCCAGCGCGTCGGCGGCCGCGCGATACTCTCCTCGTTCGAACCGAACGAGCGCCATGCGGGCGCGAACGTTCGCTTCCGGAACGGGCGCGAGCCCGCTCGCGAGAACGGCTTCGTACCGCGCCGACGCTCCGGCGAGATCTCCCTGCGCGCGGAGAAGATCTCCCTCGACGAGTGAAAGGTCGATCCGTCCAGGACCGAGGCGGGAGGCGACGCGGAGCGCCTCGAACGCCCGATCGGTCATGCGCGACCGAAGGTAGGCCCATGCCGCCGCGCCGTGTCCGACCGCGCGAAGCGGCTCGACCGCGGCGACCGCCGCGCGGTGCTCCCGGATCAGCCTCTCGTGCTCGCCCGTTCGATCGAGCAGGAGAAGCGTGTTCTCGAGCCCGAAGGGATCGTCCGGCCGGATGGCTCGGAAGCGCGCGAGCTCTCCGTGGGCATCCTCCCAGCGCCGGAGAAGAAGAAGCGCGATGAGACGGAGCTTCTCCTCGTCCGATCCCGGGGTCGCCTTCCCCACGAGAGCGTTCGCCGCGGTGAGCGCGGTCTCTGCGTCCCCCGCGCGCGCGGCGTCCCGAAAGAGGAGATCGAGAACACCCGGAAGAGAGGGGGCGAGAAGAAAGAGATCGCGGAGGCGGTCCGACTTCGTCGCGAGCGCGCGCTGCTCGGCGAGCGATGCGATGTCGCGCCAGATCGCGGCCGCCGTCGCCGTGTCGAAAGGCGCCGGCTCGGCCGCGTCGAAGATCACGATCTCGTCGACGGCGAGCCCGCCCCCGGGCCCGACCGAGATCCCGAAGCGCCCGGGCGGGGAAGGATCGACCGCGCGCTCGAAGAGCGGCTCTCCGTTCAGGTGGACGCGAACCGCTCCTCCTCCCGACCAATAATCGAGAGTGTTCCATCGCCCGAATCGGAAATGCGGATTCTTCGGGCTCGTTTCGAGAAGCCGGTCCGCCGGCGATTCCTTGCGATACAAAGCAAACGACCCGTCCGGATCGAACGCGCACGCGTAGCCGCGCGGAGGCTCTCCCTCCTCCGGCGTGTGGAAGAGGAACGCGGCCGGCCCCGTCCCCTCGACCCGAAAGACAACCCGGACACGGCAAGCATCGGGCAGCGGAAACGTGAGGAAGTCCTCGAGCGTTTCCTCCGCAGACCCGGAGACGGCCAGGGCCCCCTCGCGCGCCGGAAAGAGACTCCTCGTCCACTCGTCGCGGCCGATCGAGAACGAATCGAAGAAGACCGGACGCTCTCCGGTCGAAGCGGCGCGGGGCGGCATCCCTCTCCGCGACCGATGAAGCGCGACGTGATCGATCTCGAAGACGCCCCCCGGCGAGACGGCGAAGCCGATCGCGCTCCCGCTCGATTCCGGAAGCTCCGCGGTCAGCACCTCCTCGCCGGCGAGGACGACCGAGAGCACCCGGCGCGACACGCGAACCGCATAGCTCCCCCATCCGGACCCGCGCTGGACCGACTGCGAAACGGCGGGCGCGATCGTCTCGAACCACCCGCCCCGCATCCGATCAACCGAGACCCGCCCGTCCGGCGAGAAGCGAACCCGAACCTCGCTCGCTCCCGGCTCGCAGGCGACGAGAAGCGCGAGCTCGGCATCGAGAGGCCCCCCGGCCGGCCGCGCTTCCCACTCGATCGCGAAGGGATCCGCGCCTTCCCAGTGAAAGAACGCGCGCCCCCAGTCGCCGACGAAGGGGGCCTCGAGGTGAAGGACGCCCCCCTCAAACCGACCGACCCCGCGCCACCCCTGACCGTTCCCCCCGAAGTCGAAGAAGCGGTCGAGCGCCGTACCCTGGAGGAGATCCGCTCGCGAGTGAACGACACGTTCCAGGGGGAAAGCATCCGCGGCGGCAAAAATAAGGACGATTGCGGCAAGAACGCGGCCCATCGTTGGTCCCTCAGCCGGTCATTCTACCTCTTCGAGGCCCTTTTCGGTGCAAGAACGCGCCGTCCGCCTAACTGGTCGAAAGGAGCCTCCTTGTGGATAACGCGTAAGACGGTTTCGCGCGCGGAGCTCGTAACTACTTATCTTTATTCGCGTTGCGCGTTCCGCCCTCGCCCGCCTTCCGGCGGGACCCTTTTCCACTTTTCCACACTATCCAGAACCCCGGAGCGGCCCCGTCCACCCCGACCCATCCTTCCCGATCGACAGAAGAGGGCCTCCCCCCGTATCCTTCTTGAAACCGTTCCGCGTATTGACCGACCCCAACCCCTTCGAAGGGAGGCGCGTTTCGTGACCGGCAAGCTGCGCAAGAAGCTCAACATTCCGGCCGATCGCCTCAAGGCGATCAACCAGTATCTCACGAGTCCCGACAACACGCTCATCGACCGCTTCCTCGCCGTGGTCGAGAAGCACGGCGGCGTCGAGGCGATCAACGAGAAGGCGGCCGAGTCGGGCAAGCTGAAGAACCTCCTTCGGCGTCTCGCGGAGGCCAATTCTCCCTACCTCAAGGATCTCGAGTGGCTCGCCGAGCAAAGGGAGAAGGGCGCCTTCGTATCGATGCAGGAGTTCCGCGAAGCAGCCCTCGCGGGGGCCAAGCCGAAGAACGCGAGCCGATCGTTCGCGGTCACGCTCGAGATCAGCGCGCTCAACTTCTTTCCGTGGCTGATCGCCGAGGCGAAGCGGGCGATCGAGAAACGCGAGCTGATGCCGGGGCGCTATATCCGCGTCCGCTCGATGAAGGAGTCGTCCGAGGATCAAGGGGATCTTCTCGCGGTCGCAGCGGCGATGCGGATCGTCGGCGCGAGCTACGTCGAGACGCTCGACACGAAGGGGACCGACGGATCGAACGTCCACCTCGGCGGCCCCGAGACGATCACCGGCTACTTCGGCGGGGTCGGCCAGCCGAACGAGTACGCGCTCAAGTGGGTCGACGAGTTTCTTTACTACTATACGAACTACGGCACGCACCAGGTCCTGAACATCAATCCGGGAACCGTCTTCCTCGGGTACATGCTGCACAAGATCGGGATCGACAACGAGTTCAAGATCTCGGTCTTCATGGGGAACGATAATCCGTACGCCGTGATGTGGACGCTTCTCGCGGCCAAGCTCTTCTCCCGCGAGGACGGCACGACCCCGCTCATCGGTTTCAACTTCTCGAACTCGGTGAACAACGAGACGATCGAGCTTTGCGCCGAGGTGCGGGGCGCGCTCGACTTCGATTCGGTGGTCCGCTTCGAGCATCACATCACCGAGACCTGGAAGGGGATCGTGCGGCAGCCGTACGACCGGAGGGACGAGCTCGTCGAGGTCGCGCGCAAGGTGAAGAACATCAGCGCGAAGCACGAGGGGGGCGACACGGAGGTCGAGGAGAAGCTCGAGCACCCCTCGAACATCCTCGAGTACTTCCTCCCGAAGAAGGAGATCGAGGCGCAGGGGCTCATGCCCTTCCTCGAAAGAAACTACATCGAGAAGCACGCGGCGTTGAACCGGACCGCGCGGGCTCTCTTGAAAAACGGGATCCCGGTCGTCGCGGCGAAGCACTTTCACAAGTAGCGCGAGGAGCGCGCCGGAGGAGGCGGTCTCTTCTTTCGAGCCGACCCTACGACCGGAAGAGGCTCTTGACCGCTCCCCAGGTCATACCCTCCACCCTCTCGGCGGCCGAGGCGCGCGTCTTGTTGATCGGCCGCTGATCGATCTGCTTGTACATGATGTAGCGCTCGGCCCCCGAAGGATCCGGCCGCTGGATGAAGACCTGGTTGCTGAGAACGACGTAGTTTATGATCCCTTCCGGGTCGTTCGGATCGTCCGCGGTGACGACAAGATCGACGAAGCAAGTCGTCCAATACCAAGTCTCTCCCGCCGGCTTCCCCGGGTAGGTGTTGTTGTCCACGACCGATTGCTTCACGTCGAGTGCGAGAACGATCCGAACGACCTGCTGTCCCCTGCTGTTGAACCTTCCGTGGAACATGTTCCCCGCGATGTCGAGCTCCTCATTTCGGTCCCACCGGCCTTGCGGGTCGTTCGGATCGATTTCCTCCGGGAGAAGCTCGAACGTGTACTCCTCGTCGAGATACGACGCGTAGGCGGTGCTGTCCATCAACGCGTACGCGCGCGCGAAGCTCTCGATCGACATCTCCGGGGTCTCCGGGTCGGGCGTGTTGTCGCCCGGATCGACAGCGTCATCCCCGCCGCAACCGATCACGATCGAGAGAAAGAAGACGAGCAAGAATCCAATGGCGATACGCATGGCCGGCACCTCATGGAAAAAGGGCGTGAGTCTCTTGAAACGAGATCAGCCTACCACCGAAGGCGATTCTCGTCCATCGCAAACTTGGGGACTTCCGCACCAAGGTTTTCAAGTGGTATAATGATGCCTACCAAACGGTCTCCGCCGTCTCCACCCACCTTGGAAAGGAGGGAGCCATGTCCCTCGCCCCCCGGTTCCGTTTCGCTCTCGTTCTCGACGCCCTCTTCGCGGTCTCGGTGTTCGCTGCCGGCCCTCCCGCCGCGGGGGCGTACCCATGCCGCGCGGACCTCATCGAGGTTCTCTTCGCCGAGGACGCGAGGGTCCGCATCCGAGGCGGGGCGCTCGTCGATCTCTCCGGAAACGCTCTCGATGGGGTATCCGACGCTCTCTCCGACCTCGACGGGCACTCGTGGCGCCGGCTCTCCGACATTCCCGAGGAGGCTTTCGATGCGTGGCAGGCGCGCGGCGAGGAAGCGGCGCGGGAGAATGTTTATAACCTCAACAACATCTATCGCCTTCGTATCCCGCGCGGCGCGGATGTTTGGGAGGTCGCGGCTCGGCTCGAGGCTCTTCCCGGCATTCTCTCCGCTCGGCCGATGCCGCTTCCCGTGCCGCTCCCCACGCCGCCGAACTACAATTCCGGACAGGGCTACCTCCGCCCCGCGAGCACGACGCCGGCCGGGATCGACGCGGACTACGCGTGGACCAAGGCCGGTGGCACCGGCAGCAACGTGCGCGTCTGCGACATCGAGTACAGCTGGAACTACAACCATGCCGAGATCACGAAGGCGGTCGGCTCGCAGATCAACCCGAACACGATCCTCGACCCATTCAACAACGATGACCACGGAACGGCGGTGATCGGCGAGCTCGTCGCGAACAACAACGGCTGGGGAACGACCGGCATCTGCTACGGAGCGACGCTGAGGACGTGCGGTTCGTACTTCATCGTGCCCGGACCGCCGCCCGACACAACGTAGGACGTGCCCGCCGCGATCGCGTACGCGATCGCCGCGCTCTCGGCGGGCGACGTGATTCTCATCGAGCACCAGTTGGACTACCAGAACCCGAACACGCCGACTCCGGACTTCATACCCATCGAGTGGTGGACGAACAACTACCCGAACGCCCAAACGTACAACGGCGTTTACGCGGCGATCGTGAACGCGGTCGCGAACGGGATCCACGTGGTCGAGGCGGGCGGGAACGGAGGAGAGGTCGCGGGGAGCGGCGTGAACACCGACAGCCTCTCTTGGTACGGCAACTCGGGCGCGATCATCGTCGGGGCGGGAGGGGCTTACGCCGGCGGCACATGGAGCGAAGGGAACCTCGAACGACTCTCCTTCTCGAGCTACGGACAACGGTTCGACCTTCAAGGATTGGGAGAGAACGTCGTCACGACCGGCTACGGCACGCTCTATCTCGCCGAGGGGAAGAACTACTACTACGCCTCGGACTTCTCGGGAACCTCGAGCGCCGCGCCGATCGTCGCCGGCGCGGTCGCCTGCTGCGTCGGACGATGGAAAGCCTCCGTCTCCCCGACGCCGCCGCCCCCCTCGTACATTCGAAGCCTTCTCAAGAACACGGGAACGCCGCAGTTTTTCGGCCTCGCGGGGAACATCGGGCCGCGGCCGAACCTTCTGGCTGCCTTCGGGCAGATGGGACTCGCGTGGAGCGACGCGACGAGCGGGCCGCTCGCCGACACGGGGAATGGAACGAGCGTCGCGTGGGGGGATTACGACAACGACGGCGATCTCGACATCTACCACGGCCGTGGGTTCGGCTCCGCGAACAAGCTGTTCCGGAACGACGGGGGCGGGATGTTTGTCGACGCGACCGTTGGGCCGCTCGGGGACGTCGGCAGCCACAATGGGTGCGTCTTCGGCGACTTCGACAACGACGGCGACCTCGACCTCTTCCTCTCCAAGACGAGCGCGGAAGCGGACGTGCTCTTGCGGAACGACGGGGGCGGAGCCTTCACCGACGTCTCGACCCCGCTCTTCAACGATCTCGGAAACGGCGCCTCCGCCGCGTGGGCCGACTACGACAACGACGGCGATCTCGATCTCTATCTCGCAAACTACGGCGAAGCAAACCGGCTCTTCCGGAACGAGAGCGGCTCGGCGAAGCGTTGGATTCACGTGCTCCTCGCGGGCTCCGTCTCGAACCGGAACGGGATCGGCGCGCGGGTGAGGCTCGTCTCGTCGATGGGCGCACAGATCCGAGAGGTCAACGCCGGCTCCGGACACAACTCGCAAGACTCGCCCGCGGCGGAGTTCGGGCTCGGGAGCCTCGTCCTCGCCGACACGATCACCGTCCGCTGGCCGTCGGGAATCGTCTCGGTCCTTACCAACGTCGCCGCGGATCAAGTGATCGTCGTGAACGAGGTGCAGACTTCGGTCTCGGGAGGCGCGCTCTCCGTTCCTTCGGCGTTTCGCATCCACGCGAACGCGCCGAACCCGTTCAACCCCGCGACGGCGATTCGCTTCGAGCTTTCGGAGACGGGCCCAGCGAGGCTCGCCGTGTACGACGTGTCCGGGAGACTGGTGACGACCCTCTTCGCGGAGAGCGGCGGGGCGGGGAGCCACACGGCGATCCGGGACGGGACGACCGATCGCGGGATCGAAGCGGCGCCGGGAGTCTATCTTCTCCGCCTGGAAGCCGCGGATCGGACGGCCGTCCGGAAGATCACGCTCGTCAAGTAGAGGCGAGAAAGGCGGAGCCTCCGACAATTCGAAACGCCGTTCAACCGTGGACGGCCGGAAGCTTCTCCGAAAAGAAGCGGCCGTCCCGAACGGCAAGAGGCCCGGGGCGACAGCCGCCCGCGGGCCTCTTCCTTGCCGGGAGACCGGCAGAACACGCATCAACGAATCATGAGCATCTTGCGGTTCGCAGAGAACCCGGGCGCCTCCATCCGCACAAAGTAGACGCCGGATCCGACCGCGCGACCGGCCTCGTCGATTCCGTCCCAGGTCGCGGAGAACAATCCCGCCTTTTCCTCTTCATCCCGCAAGATCTTCACGAGCCTCCCCGAGAGATCGTACACAGCGAGCCGCACGCGCCCCGGTTTGGGAAGCGCGTATCGAAACGTCGTTGCTGGGTTGAACGGGTTCGGCATGTTCGCGTAGAGCGCATGCCGCTTCGGAAGAGGCGGACCGCCGGCGCCGGAGAGACCCCCCGGTTCCACCAACACGATCGATTGGTTCGCCGCGATGCCCGTCGTGTCGCTCACCGCACCGCTCGGCCAGTAGACCCGGACCGAGTCGATCGTCGCCGCGGAACCGAACCCGAACTCCGCGGCGAGCGAGTTCTGCGAGCCGAAGCCTGAGCCCCCCGAGATCTCCCGGATCTGCGCGACTCCGCCGGCGACCGCGCGCACGCGCGCGCCGATCGCCGCGCGGTTCGAGACGCTCCCGACGAGAGAGACGCGAAGCCACCGGTTTCCGTCGGATGCGTCGTTCCGGAAGAGCGCGTTCGGACCTCCCGCGTTCGCGAGGTAGAGATCGAGATCGCCGTCGTTGTCGTAATCGCCCCACGCGGCCCCCGCGCCCGACTCGGCGTCTCGAAGACCGACTTCCGTTTCGTCGGTGAACGCGCCGCTTCCTTGATTCTTCAACAGAATGTTCGATCCGGACTGCGCGACAAAGAGATCGAGCTTGCCGTCGTTGTCGTAGTCCGCCCACGCGGCGCCGACGCTCGGCCCTTCATCGCCGAGAGGCCCCGCCGTCGCGTCGACGAACACGCCCCCGTCGTTTCGGAGAAGACGGTTCGCGGTCCCGTCGTTCGCGACGTAGAGATCGAGATCGCCGTCGTTGTCGTAATCGCCCCAGTCGACCCCGTACGAGATCCCGTCGTCTCCGAGCGGCCCCGTCGTGACGTCCGTGAAGGCACCGCCCCCATCGTTTCGGAAGAGGCGGTTCGCCCCGAAGCCGTTCCCGAGGTAGAGGTCCGGATCCCCATCGTTGTCGTAGTCCCCCCACGCCGCGGAGAGCCCGAACCCGAACGGGTCCTGCAGAACCGTCGGCGTCGTGTTCGTGAACGAACCGCCCCCGTTGTTCCGCAAGAGCAGGTTCGCCGAGCCCGCGTTCGCGACGAAGAGATCGACGAAGCCGTCCCCGTCGTAGTCCCCCCAGACGCCCGCGAAGGCATAGCCTGCGTCGGCGAGCGGACCCGTCGTAGCGTCCGCGAAGGTCCCGCCGCCGTCGTTTCGGAAGAGCTTGTTCGGACCTCCCTCGTTCACGAGATAGAGATCGAGGTCCCCGTCGTTGTCGTAGTCCGCCCAGGCCGCGCCCCTGCCGTCGGAGAGATCGCCCATCGGCCCCGACGTCGCGTCGGAGAACGAACCGCCGCCATCGTTTTGGATTAGGACATTCGCTCCTCCGAGGTTCGCGACATAAAGATCCTCGTCGCCGTCGCCGTCGAAATCCCCCCACGCGATTCCTTGAGAACTCCCTGCGTCCGCGAGCGGCCCTTCCGCGACGTTCACCCAAAGCGGCTGCGGCTCAACGATCGAGAGCGCTTGATCGGCGGAGACGCCGGCCATGACCTGGATCGTTCCGCTCGGCCAACGAACCTCGATCGTGTCGACCAGCGAGGCCGCGCCAAGACCGAACGCCGCGACGAGAGGGTTCTGGCCGAGGAAGCCGTTCCCGCTTGCGATCTCCCGGATCTGCGCGAGCCCTCCCGCCACGACGCGCACGCGCGCGCCGATCGCCGCGCGGTTCGAGATCCGTCCCTCGAGCGCGACGTGTATCCAGTGCGCTCCGCTCGCGAGATCGTTCCGAAAGAGCCGGTTCGTTCCCAGATTCGTGAGATAGAGATCGAGGTCGCCGTCCGCGTCGATGTCCGCCCACGTGACGCTTTGGCCGTAACCCGGGTCGAGCAGCGCCTCGTTCGCCGCGTCGACGAAGACACCGGATCCTTCGTTCCGAAAGAGCCGGTTGTACCCGTTGTTGGCGAGGTAGAGATCGAGGTCGCCGTCGTTGTCGTAGTCGAGCCAGACCGCCCCGTATCCGATCCCCGGATCGCCGAGAGGACCGCTCGTCGCGTTGGTGAAGACGTTGCCTCCATCGTTCCGGAGAAGCTGGTTCGCCCCGCGGTTCGTGATGTAGAGATCGAGATCGCCGTCGTTGTCGTAGTCGCCCCACGCGGCGCCCGATCCGATGCCCGCATCTCCGAGAGGCCCGGTCGTCCCGTCCGAGAAGGAGCCGTTTCCGTTGTTCACGAAGAGCTTGTTCGCGCCGTTCCGCACGAGGTAGAGATCCGGATCGCCGTCGTTGTCCGCGTCCGCCCACGCCGCTCCCGACTTCCCGCCGGTCGAGGCGAGAAGCGTCGTCGTGGCGTCCGCGAAGGTCCCGTTTCCGTTGTTCCGGAAGAGACGGTTCGAGCCTGTGCTGTTCACGAGATAAAGATCGACGTCGTTGTCTCCGTCGTAATCGGCCCAGGCGGCGGAGCGTCCCGTCCCGTTGTCGTCGATCGGCGCCGCCGCGATGTTCGTGAAGACGCCGCCCCCGTCGTTCCGGAAGAGCCGGTTCGCGGCATCGCCGTTCGCGACGTAGAGGTCGAGGTCTCCGTCGTTGTCGTGGTCCGCCCATGCGACGCCGTAGCTCGATGCGACATCTTGAAGCAGGAAGTTTTCGACCGCGACGAACGAACCGCTCTGGTTCTCGAGAAGCCGGTTCGCATCATCGCTGTTCGCGAGGTAGAGATCGAGATCGCCGTCCCCGTCGAAATCGCCCCATGCGGCGCCGCGCCCCTCGCCCGGATCGCCCAGCGGGAGATCATCGAGCGCCGTGAACGCGGTGGACGGGTCCACGGGCGGCACGATGCCGAAGACGGCGTCGCTCGTGTCGGCGGCGGAGCCTTCCGCGTTGTAGAGAATCACGCGCACGAGCGCTTCGAGCGTGGGCCAGTTCGGGATCGTCCACGGGAGAGATCCCCCCCCGTCGCCGGGAAGCGAATCCGCGAGCGGAACCCACGACGCGCCTCCGCCCGTGTTGTACTCCACCGTGTGCGCGGTCGCCGGATCGCCCGTGTTTGTCCAGACGATGCTCTCCACGCTTCCGATCTCCCACCGCTCGCCGCCGTTCGGCGAGACCACGCGCGGGATCGGAACCGCGAGAATCGAGAAGACCCCGTTGCTCGCGTCGCCGCCGCTTCCGTCCCCGTTCTCCATCGTGACGCGCACGAGCGCCTGATCGGTCGGGGTGCTCGGCACGGTCCATGAGTAGCTCCCGCTCCCCGGGCCCGTCTCGTAGTGGACCGAGTCCCAATCCGTCCCCGCGTTCGTCGAGTACTCGATGAACCAGCTCTCCGCCACGCCGCCGTTGTTCGTCCAGTGGATCGTTCGCACCGAACCCTGACCCCATTTCTCGCCGCCGTTCGGAGAGAGGAGCGCGACGACGGGAGGGGCAAGCTCGCGGATGGCGTACACGGTGTCGACCGCGAGGTTCGTGAAGGTCTTCTCGAGACCGGAAGGCCATGTCACCCGCACCGAGTCGATGATCGACGCGCTCCCGAGACCGAACTCGGCGTCGAGCGAACCGTGCGAAAGATAGCCCGACCCGCCGTCGATCTCGCGGATTTGCGCGGCGCCGCCCGCGACGAGACGAACGCGCGCGCCAATCGAGGACGTGTTCGACACGACGCCGATCACACGCAAGCGGACCCAAGAGGCGGCCGGCGCCGAGAGGTTCTGGAACAAACGGTTCGCTCCGTTCTTGGCGAGATAGATGTCGACAAGACCGTCCCCATCGTAATCGGCCCACGCCATTCCCCGCCCGCTCCCCGAATCGCCGAGCGGATCCGGCGTCGCATCGACGAAGACGCCCCCGTCGTTGCGGAGAAGACGATTCGCGGAACCGTCGTTTACCACATAGAGATCGAGATCGCCGTCGTTGTCCGCGTCGGCCCATCCGGTCCCCGTTCCGTTCCCCGCGTCGCCGAGAGGGCCGCTCGTCGCGTCGACAAAGACGCCGCCCCCGTTGTTCCGAAGAAGAACGTTATCCCCGATGTTCGTCACGTAGAGATCGAGATCGCCGTCGTTGTCGTAGTCGCCCCACGCCGCGCCGCGTCCGTTTCCCGCGTCGCCGAGCGGGCCGCTCGTCGCGTCGACGAAGACGCCGCCCCCGTCGTTCCGAAGAAGAGCGTTACCCCCGTCGTTCACGATGTAGAGATCCGAGTCGCCGTCGTTGTCGTAGTCGGCCCACGCGACTCCGTGCCCGTTCCCGGCGTTGCCGAGGGGGCCGCTCGTCGCGTCGACGAACACGTTCCCGCCGTCGTTCCGCAAGAGGACGTTCGTCCCGTTGTTCGCGATGTAGAGATCGAGGTCCCCGTCGCTGTCGTAGTCGATCCAGGCGCAGCTTCTCCCCTCGCCCGCGTCCCCGAGGGGGCCCGATGTTTCATCCGAGAAGGAACCGCCGCCGTTGTTCCGGAGAAACTTGTTGGCTCCGTTGTTCGCGATGTAGAGATCCAAGTCGCCGTCGCCGTCGGAATCTCCCCACGACGCTCCCGCTCCGGCTCCGGCGTCCCCGAGCGGACCGCTCGTCACATCTTCGAATCCGAGCGCACCGTTGTTTCGGAGGAGGCGGTTCGCCGTTCCGACGTTCACGATGTAAAGATCCGGATCCCCGTCGCCGTCATAGTCTCCCCACGCGACCCCCGCGCCGTCTCCGGCGTCCGCGAGCGGCCCCAGGGTGGCGTCGCGCCAGCCGCTGAAGAGGAGCGCCCGCTCCGCGTTCACGAATCCCCAGCCGAAGATGTTGTCGAAGCCAGGGCTCCCGAGATCCACGCACGTGTAGGCGAGGATTCTCTCCACCGCGTCGGCGGGGAGCGTCGGGTCCTTCGAGAGAAGAAGAGCGGCGACGCCCGCCGAGTAGGGGGAGGCGAAGCTCGTTCCGTCTACGAACACGTAGTCGGCGGACGAGTAGCCGGCGGAGCCGACGCGATCGGTCGTGTAGACGTCCGTTCCCGGTGCGGAGAAGGCGAGCCCCGAGCCGTAGTTGCTGAACGAGGCCTTGGCGCCGCTCGGCGTGAGGGCGGCGATCGACTGCACGGTGGGGAGCGACGACGGATATCCGAGCCCCTCGACGCCGTCGTTCCCCGCGGAGGCGAAGTGGACCATCCCTCCGGCGCGCGTCGAGGCGTACTTGTCGTTCAGCGCGGTGCTCGGCGCGCCGTATGAATTGCTGTTGTTCGTGACGCGCGCTCCCTGATTCTCCGCCCAAGCGAGCGCGTTCACGGTCCAGCTCACCTGTCCCGACCAGGTCCCATCGCAAGGAACGGTGGCGACCCCGATGCGCGCGGAAAGAACCTTGCAGTCGGGAGCGATGCCGACCGTCCCGAGCGCGTTGTTGATGATCGCCGACACGCAGCCCGCCACCGCGGTCCCGTGGTTGTCGCACTCGTTTCCCGGGCCTCCTCCCGTCGGCTGCCCCGTGAAGTCGCGGCCGGGGAGCTGGTTCAAGTCGGGATGATCCTGCTGCACGCCGGTGTCGAGGATGAGGACCTTGATCGACGCGCTTCCGGTCGTCGTGTCCCACGCCGCATCCCCGTCCATGTCCATGTCCGGCACGCCGCCGAACTGCCCCGTGTTGCGGATCCCCCAAAGGTCGCCGAATCCGGGATCGTTCGGGATGAACTCGGACCGACCGGTAATCAAGAGGTCCGGTTCCGCCCAGGAAACGCGCGGATCGCGCGCGATGAGGTTCGCGAGCGCGAGCACGTCGAAACCGTTCTTCGTCGGCGGCCGGAAGCGGAAAGCCCCGTCCATCCCTCCGAACGGCTCGAGAGGAGCCGCGAGGTCCTCTGATAAAGAGCGAACGATCCTCTCCGGATCCGTTCCGCGCTCCGGATCGGCGCGGAAGAGAATGTCCTGCGTCATGGCGACGAGACCGAAGTTCGGTCCCTTGAACACCGGGGAGACGAACTCAACGCCGGGCGCCTGGGCGACGGCATCGATCCGGTTGTTCATATCCGAAGCATTCTTCGCGGGCGAGTCGAACAGGAGGAACCGCCAGCGATCGAGGGGGGCGCGTTTCGTCGTCCCTCCCGCGAAGAAAGCTCCTCCGTCGAACTTCTCGAGCGATCCCTCTTCGAGCAACACGAGAAGGCGCGTCTCGTCCAATTCGAGCGAAAGCTCGCGTCCTTGGTAGACGTAGTGGGTGGGCGGGGCGGCGGCGGCCGCGCCGGAGAGCGCGAAGAGAAGAGCCGCGAGAAGAGCTCGATAGAGGCTCGGCATGTAGGTGCTCCTTCGTATAAGGGCCGCGCGACGGCGACCGGAGTTTCCTCTCGTGGGGAGTCTCGGAAGTCGTTTGCATCCGGCGGTCGGGAGACCGGCACAGGGGCGCCGGGATCAGGGCCGCGCGAGAAAGCGGCGCCCGCGGAACCCCTGTCGATTGCCTAGGATTGTACCTCGTAACACATTGAAAGTCAACAGGGTAAGGGCGGTGCGGCCGCCCCTTCAACTCGTGGAGCGACACGGGGTTCCGAGGCTGCTCCGCCCTGGACAGGCCGTCCCCCCCGCGATACGTTCGGGCGGGCCCCGGCTCTCCCGCGACGTTCGTCCGATCTCGCAGGCGCCGAGAGCGGCCCGAGGAGCCTATTTTGTTGAATGCTCAAGTAAGCGGAGCGGCCGCGCGGCGGGTCATTCGCCTCGCTCTCCTCGTGACCCTCGCGGCGCGGGTCGCGCATGCAAGCACGCGGACACCCGATCTCCCCGAGAACATCAGGAGCGCTCTCGAATCGGTCTCGCCCGAGCGGATCCTCGAGCATGCGGGGCGCCTCGGAAGCGACGCGATGGAGGGACGAGGGACCGGAACTCCCGGAGGCGAGGCTGCGGCGGCCTACCTCGCGGGAGAGCTCGCCCGCATCGGTCTTCGCCCGATGGGGGACGGCGGCTCCTATTTCCAGCGGGTCCCGATGCGGGGAATCGCCGCGCTCCCCGAAAGCCCCCTCGATCTCGCCGCGGACGACTCGACGGCCGCGCTCGCGATTGAAAAGGACTACCTTCTCTATACCATACCATCGGAGAGGAAACGCTCATCCCGAAGCCGGTTCCCCTCGTCTTCGTGAGCTACGGGATCGTCGCGCCCGAATACGATTACAGCGACTATCAGGAGACGGACGTCGAGAACGCGGTCGTCGTCTTTCTGGAAGGCGAACCGCGATAGGAGGATCCCGCGTACTCGCCGGAATGCTGCCGACGATCCACTCGCTTCCCGAGATCAAGCAAAGGGTCGCTCTCTCGAGGGGCGCGCGGGGAAGCGTGGAGATCCCGTCGCGCCGCGAGCCTTCTGAGCGCGCGTGGGAAGACCGCGCGCGGATGTTCGCGTTCGAGCACGTGACGCTCCTCTACGACCTTCCGCGCAATTTGAACGTTCTCCTTCGGGAAGAGCCGGCCCGTCTTCTCTTCCGAGGCGCACCCGATTCGCTCGAGGAGATCTTCGAGATGGACCGGAACGGGACGATCCGGAGCTTCCCGCTCCGCGCACGAATTAGCTTTCGCGGTGTTCATCGCGAAAGAGAGTTCTTCGCGAACAACATCGCCGGTCTTCTCGAGGGGACCGATCCGCTTCTTCGCGAGACGTGTGTTCTTCTCAGCGCCCACTACGATCATCTCGGGATGAGACCGGCGGCGGACGGGGACTCCATCTTCAACGGCGTGGTCGATAACGCGCTCGGATGCGCCGGCCTTCTCGAGATCGCGGAGGTGCTCGCCCGCGCGCCGATCCCGGCTCTGCGCCCCATCCTCTTCCTCTTCACGACCGGCGAGGAGAAAGGTCTTCTCGGCGCGCGACACTACTGCGCGCACCCGGTCGTTCCACTCCACCGCACGATCGCGAACATCAACGTTCAGGGGCTTGCCATTATCGACGCATTCGAGGACGTCCTCGGGATCGGTTCGGAGTTCTCCACGATCGGCGAGCCTCTTGAGGCGGCCGCCTCCGCGCTTTCCCTCTCGGTTTCGCGTACATCTTCCGTTGTTCTCGCGCGCGAGGCATTCGCGCGGTCGGATCAGCTCGCCTTCGCGCAAGCGGGCATTCCGGCGCTCCTCATCGTCGACGGAGTGCGGTATCGCAGCTACTCGGAGGAGGAGGGGATCCGGCGCTTCATCGAGTGGGGAAGGGAGCGCTACCACACCCCCTTCGACGACATGAGCCAGCCGATGTGCGGCGAGGCGGTTCTCCAGCACGGTCGCGTGATTCTCGCGACCGCGGGCGCGCTCGCGAACACGTTCGCTCCCCCGCAGTGGAAACCGGGCTCTCTCTTCGCGCGCGCGCGCTTGCACTCGATTGCGGAGGAGCGCTGATGGGAAGAACGCGGCGGACCGGATCGGAAGCGCGCCGAAGGAAAGCGTCGCGGGATGGAGGTGGACGCGCCCTCTTGGGGCTTCTGCTCGCGGGGATCTTAGGTTGCGGGAGCTGCGCGGGACCGGCGGAAGTGCGCCGGCCATCCGAGCCCCCCGTCGAGCGCATCGTCGGATCCGACACGATGGAGCCGCTCGTCCAAGCGTGGAGCGCGGCGTTCATGAAGTCCCGGCGCGACATCTCGGTCCGCGCCGAGGGGGGCGGCACGCGGCGCGGGATCGAGGCGCTCATCGACGGGAGGACCGATCTCTGCGCCGCCTCGCGCACAATGCAGGCGAATGAAGTGAAGCGTCTCCTCGACAGCCGCGGCTTTCTCGGGCTCAGCATTCTCACCGCCAAGGACGCTTTAAGTGTATACGTTCACCCCGAGAACCCGGTGACCGGCCTCTCTCGCGCGGAGCTCAAGGCGATCTTCACCGGAAACATCGCCAACTGGAAGAAAGTGGAGGGCGAAGACCGTCCGATCCTCATCGTGAGCCGCCAGCCGAACTCGGGGACGTATCACTTCTTCCGGCAACACGTGCTCGAGGCGGAGCGCTACGGCGGATCGGTGCGGACGGAGTCGAACACCGAGTCGGTCGTCCGGGCGGTGCGGGCCGACCGCGGCGCGATCGGATACGGAGGGATCGCGTTCGGGCCGGATCTTCGCCACTTGTCGATCGAGGGTATCGCGCCGACGCAGGAGAACGTGCGAAACGGCGCCTATCCCCTCTCGCGCTACCTGTATCTCTACGCGGCCGGGCCGCTGGAGGGAGCGGTCCAATCGTTCGTCGATTGGATCCTGAGCGACGATGGGCAGCGCGCCGCAGCCGACGCCGGCTACATTCCGTTGTGGGACGTCGCCGTGCCGTGACATGCCCGCTTCCGAGGCGCCCTTGCGCGAGGCGGGGGCTCGGGATAGAATCATCCGGTTGTCGGCGGCGCCCGGCCCAGGCCCGCCCCGCGCGGGGCGCCGCGCGATCAGACCTGAAACGCTCCCGCCATCGAAGGAGAGTCCCATGAAACTGCTGCGCATCCTTCCGCTCTTCCTCGTTTCTCTCGTGCTGTTCGGACCGGCGCCCGCCGCCGCGGAGGAAGAGGCTCTCTATTACGAGTCCCGCGACGAGATCCCGATGAACTACCAATGGGACCTCACGCCGATCTTCGCCTCACCGGCCGACTACGACCGGGCGTTCGCCGATGTCGAGAGGCGCATCCCCGAGATCGAGGCGTACCGCGGACACCTCGGCGACTCCGCGGAGAAGCTCGCGGCGGGGCTTCAGGCGGTCTCCGACCTGATCGAGCAGGCGTGGGAGCTCGCGGTCTACGCGGGGCAGAGCCGCGACACGAAGACGACCGACCCGGAAGCGCTCGACCGCTACAATCGTCTCCAGTCGCTCGCCGCGAAGGCGTTCCAGGCGATCTCGTTCGTCGAGCCGGAGATCGCGCAGATCCCCGACAAGAAGATCGAGCAGTTCCGCAAGAACGAGAAGGTGCGCGCGTTCGACCACTACCTCGACAACATCGTGCGCCAGAAGCCGCACATCCGCTCGGCCGAGGTGGAAGAGGTTCTCGCGTCCGCGTCGCTCATGGCCGGCGCCCCGCAAGATGTCTACTCGAACATGGTCGACGCCGACGTCGCGTGGCCGAAGATCAAGGACGAGAAGGGCGACTCCGTGGTCGTGACCCCCGCCCTTTACTATAGTTTCCTCGCCAACCAGAACCGCGACATCCGCCGCGAGGCGGGGCTTTCCCTCTTCCGGACCTACGACAAGTACGGCAACACCTTCGCCGCGACCTACAACGGCCACGTGCAGCGGAACCTCTTCTTCGCCAAGAACCGCGGGTTCGAGAGGGCGATCGAGGCGAAGCTCTTCGAGCTGAACATCCCGTACGACGTGATCGCGACCCTCATCCAGACCGTGCACGACAACTACCCGCTTATCCACCGGTACATCGCGCTTCGCGAAGAGGTGCTCGGCATCGACGATCATCACGTGTACGACCTCTACGTCAGCCTCATCCCCGAATCGGAGAAGAAGATCTCGTACGAGGAGGGGTACAAGCTCGCGCTCGACTTCTGGAAGGAGACCTTCGGGAACGAGTACTACGAGGTCGGGAAGAGAGCGTATGACGAGCGATGGATCGACGTGTACGGGCACAAGGGGAAGCGGGGCGGCGCCTACTCGTGGGGGAGCTACAACTCGCATCCCTACCTCCTGCTGAACTGGGGAGGGAACATCGAGGACGTCTTCACGCTCGTGCACGAGATGGGCCACTCGATCCACACTTACCTGACGACAGCGAACCAGCCGTTCCACTACGCCGACTACTCGCCGTTCGTCGCCGAGGTCGCGTCGGTCGCGAGCGAGGCGCTCCTCCTCGACTACATGCTCGAGCGGGCCGAAAACGACCAGGAGCGCCTCTACCTCCTCGACCTCTATCTCGGGAACATCGTCGGCACGTTCATCCGCCAGATCTTCTTCCACGAGTTCGAGGAGAACTCGCACAAGATGGCGGAGGCGGGCGAGGCGATCACCAAGGAATCGCTCCGCGAGCTGCACGGAAAGCTCTGGCAGGACTACTACGGGCCGGAGCTCGTGCTCGACGACGAGTTCAAGGCGGACTGGTGCCGCATCCCGCACTTCTACCGAACGTTCTACGTCTGGTCGTACGCGTCGAGCTTCGCCGCGGGCGAGGCGATCGCGGCGCGCGTCCGCGCCGGCGAGAAGGGGGCGGTCGAGGACTACCTCGCGATGCTGAAGCTCGGCGGGAGCGTTTACCCGATGGAGGCTCTCGAGCGCGCGCGCGTCGACATGACCGACCCGAAGGTCATTCAAACGGTGATGCAGCGCTTCGGCGAAACACTCGACCAGATGACCGAGCTTCTCCGCGCCCAGAAGTGACCGGGTATGAGGAGCTAGCCTAGATTGTGCACGCGTTTTCGTCGCGAGGACGCGGAGCGCGTGCAGAGAGGCCGACCTGGACGAGCCGCTCCCGGAAGCGTAGCCCCGGAGCTACGCTCTAGGAAGCGGCGACGGAAGGGAGGCCTCTTGAGGCCGCGATCCGCGGCCGCAGTAGGAAACGCGTGCATAATCTAGGCTAGAATCCGATCGAGGCCTTCACGCCGAAGGATCGGCCGTCCTGCTCGATGAGATTTTGGACGTGCTCCTCGGAACCGGGATCGAAGTATCGCCGGTCGAACAGATTGTAGGCGCTCGCGGATAGCTCGAGCTTCCCCCGAAGAAAGCGAGAGGCGAGCGTGAGGTTGCCGAGGAAGTAGCCCTCCGCAGTGCCGCCCTTCGGGGTCTTTCGGTCGCCCGTGTAGCGGAGCTCAAATCCCGCGCTCAAGCGTTCCTCGAGCAGCGGAACGAGAACGCCAAGCTTCCCGAGATGTTTGGGCGAGTTCGTGAGCCTCTCTCCCGTACGGGAGTCCTCGCTTTCTTGATACGTGTAGCTCAGCCTTGACAGACAACCGGGGCGAAGCGAACCCCGGAGGCCGACCTCGAACCCGGTCGCGTGCGACTCGTCCACGTTCCGGAAGACGAGAAGCCCGTCCGCCGGGTCCGTGTCGATCGCGATGAGATCCTCGGCTTCCGTGCGGAAGACCGAGACGGTCCCGCCGAGCCGCGATCCGAACTCCTGCTCCACGACGATCTCGTACGTGCGCACGATCTCCGGATCGAGTTCAGGGTTCGCCTTTTGGGTCGGCTCTCCGCCGTCTTCGTCCGTGTAGTAGAGCTCGAACACGTTCGGCGCCCGAAACGCGCTCCCATAGAGAAGCTTCAGAGTCGTCGCCTCGAGAGGATCCCAGATCAGAGCAAGACGCGGGTGCGTGGTGCCGCCGAAGGTTTCGTAGTGATCGTGGCGAACACCGGCGTTCACGAGAAGATCCTCGAGCACGCGGATCTCGTCCTGGGCATAGAGCGCCCACGACCACGACGTCCGATTGTCGTCCAGATAGACCGTCTCCTCGTCGAAGAACTTCTGATGCAGCCTCGCGTCGTATCGAACCATGGAGCCGACAATGATGTGATGCCGGCCGGCCGCCGGAGCGGAGAGGGAGAGCCCTCCCCTCCACCACTCCCCCCGCACGTAGTCGCTGCTCAGGGAGACGACCGGCTCTTCTCCCTCTTCCGGATCGTACTCGTAAGGGTAATCCCCGTCATATCCGTACCAGTTGTACGAAAGATCCCCCTCGATTTGGATCCCTTCGCCCAGGCTCCGGGTGTGGAGAAGCTCGACGTATCCCCGGGCGTCGACGGCGACGGTTCGCGGATCGTTGAAAACCGTCTCCCACGGCGCCGTGGGGATCGTCTTCTTCCTCCAACCGTAGAAGCCTTGCAGACAAAACCTTTTATAGGCAAAGCGTGCGTAGGCGCTCTTCGATGCGTCCCGGTCGGAGTCCTCGGCCGTTCCGCCGTTCGTGGCCGGGTCGTCGAACTCAACGTAGTAGAGATCCTGCCCCTCGCTCTCCGCGTATCCCCCCGAGAGGAAGATCTCCATTCCCGACGGACGCTCTTTCCCGAACGCGACGCCGGTTCCGCGCGTCCCGAAGCTCGCCGCACGCCCGCTCAGCCGGACCCCGTCGAGATCGCGTCCTTTCTTCGTGACGACGTTGACCACCCCGAACAGGGCGTTCGTCCCGTAGATGGAAGAGCTCGGCCCGCGAATGATCTCCACCTGGTCGATCACGTCGAGATCGAGGGGAAACTCGGTTCCGATGAACGCCTGACTGTAGACCTCGTCGTTCAGCCGATGGCCGTCGACCTGAAGAAGAAACCGCGTGTTGTAGTCCCCCGGGCTCGAGAAGCCCCGGGTCCCGAGATACGTGTAGATTCGATCGTAGCTCGTGTAGAAACCGCCGACGTTCGCGAGAAGGTCGGCGAGCGTCCGGTAGCCGAAACGGCGGATCTCGTCCGCGCCGACGATCGTCACCGAAGAGGGCGCCTCGTGCACGTTCTGCTCGTAGCGGGAAGCGGCGTAGACGACCTCGATCTCCATCAGCTCCTCGAGGCTGAGCGATGTGAGATCGCCCGGGATTTCATCGGAAGCGCCCGCCCGCGGCGGGAAGAGCGCAAGAAGAAGAGGAAAGAGGAACGGAAGAAGCCGGCGGGTTCCGGGAATGGCCGGCCGGCCGCTCGATTCGTCACGAGATTTCAATTGCCACGCTCCGTGCGCGCGAGGAAATCGAAGATTTCCTTCGTGCGCCACTGTTCGAATCAAAGGCTCTCCAGGCGCTCCTCCTTGCTGTCCGGGAGGCTCGGAAGGGAAACGCCGGAGCATTCCGATTGTCGGCCAGAAGGCCTAATCGCTGAAGTCGCGGGAGATTACGAGCGGAGAGCGGGACGGAGAAAAGACCGCCGGAATCTCTCTCCGGCGCCCCAGGCGAACGGGAACCCCTTGTCACCGAAGGAGTTGGGAGAAGGAAAAGGACGGACACCCTGCCTGTTTCGCCAACGGAAGGGGGGCGCCATACCCATTTCGCGATCGCAGAGCTTCGGGGGGGTCGGAAATGGGTGTGGTGTCCCCCCTCATGGCGACTCCTCCCTCTCGCGAATCTCGATCCGATCCCCGACCCGGGTTTCGGAGCCATCGATCATTCCGAGCGCGCCCTCGATCACCCAGTGGGCGGCCCACCCGCCGAAGCGGAAACGGAAGGGGACCACGGACGGACAGGTTTTGACCACAACGTTTCGGGGATCAACAAAAATCGCGTCGATGGGGAAGCGCATCCACATCGTGTGAATCGACTCGCACGGACGGATGACGAGCCCCTCGCCCGGCGCGAGCGTGCGTCTTCCCATCAGGCCGACGAGACGGTCCTTCCAGGAGAGCGCGAGAAGCCCGCGCGGGAGGAGCACCGTGCCGCGGGAGACGTTCCAGACCTCGACCTTCTCCATGTTCATCGTCCTCCCCCGCCGCGAGCAGCCTGGGCTGCGCCATTGTCACTTGATCGAGAGCGCCGGCCGAGCCGTCTTCCGCGAAACGCGCGTTTCCGCATCGAGCCGCCCGAACGGCCGCCCGATTTCGCGATGAACCGCCCGGCAACGGTTCTCGTCTTACCTTATACGTTCCGAGGAGAGTTTTCCGGGGTTGATTGCTAGAATCCATGCGTCGCGTCGCGAACCCGACGGGGCATCGGAGCGCCCTTCTCTCCCGGCGCGAAGCGCGTGCCCGGCGGCGAAACGTCATCGCGAACGGCAACCCCTTGTCTTCTAAGAGGATAGGATGATCATGCGCCTGAAACTCCGACCCGGTTTCGTTTTCGGGGACGAGCGCGTCTCTCTTCTCACAGCCCTCGTTCTCAGCCTTCTCGCCGCCGGATGCGGGGATGGGGGCGGCAACACGGCCCGCGGCGAGGCCTCGGGCGGAGGAGGAGGCGGACGCGCCGCGCTCCCGACCGCCGCCGTCGCGGTGGCGCCCGCCGCGCGCGGATCGATCGCGACCTTCTACGCCGCGAACGCCTCCCTCGACCCGAACAAGCAAGCGGATATCCTCGCGCGCGTGTCGGGGATCGTCACGAGCCTCCTCGCCGAGGAAGGGAACCTCGTGAAGCAGGGCGACCTTCTCCTTCGCATCGAAGATGCCGAGTACCGTCATCGACTCAGCCAGGCGGAAGCGGAGACGGCCAAGCAGCGCGCGCGGCACGATCGCCTGAAGACGATGTTCGACGGCGATCTCATCTCGGCGGAGGAGTACGAGGCCGCGCGAAGCGATCTCGTCGCCGCCGAGGCGACGCGCGATCTCGAGGCGCTTCAACTCTCGTATACCGAAGTGCGCGCGCCTTTCGCCGGCCGGATCGTGCGCCGCTTCGTCGATCCGGGGCAGATGGTTTCCGTCGGGACGCCCCTATTCGCCGTCGCGGACGTGAGCCGCCTCCTCGCGCGCGTGCACGTGCCCGCCAAGGAGTTCCGCAACATCAGGACCGACCAAAAGGTCGAGCTTGTCGTCGATTCGAGCGGCGAGATCCTCGAAGGGACGATCCGGCTCGTGAGCCCCGTCGTCGACCCTGCGAGCGGCACGATCAAGGTGACGGCCGAGATCGCCGCGTATCCGGAGAGCGTGCGCCCCGGGGACTTCGCCGAGGTCCGCATCGTGACCGATCGGAGGCCGAACGCCCTACTCGTTCCGAAGACCGCCGTAATCTCCGACAAGGGCGAGCAGGTGGTCTTCGTCGTTCCGGACAGCATCGCCGCGCGCCGCGTCGTCGAGGTCGGATTCCAGAACGAAGCCGACGCCGAGATCGCGTCCGGTCTCGAAGAAGGAGAACGGGTCGTCGTTCAGGGACAGCGCTCCCTTCAGGACGGGCAAGCGGTCCGCATCCTTGATCCTCTGAAGTTCGATTCATCGAAGTCCGGACGAGAGAATCCCTGATGCGGGCCCTGATCGCTCTCGCCGTGCGCCGCCGCGTGGCGGTTCTCATGTTCGTTCTCGCGATCGCCGCCTTCGGCGTCGTGGGGTACCAGAGGCTTTCGCTCGATCTTCTCCCCGACATTACCTATCCATCCCTCACGATCCAGACCGACTTCCCCGAGACCGCGCCGGCCGAAGTGGAGAACCTGCTCACGCGTCCGGTCGAAGAGGCCGTCGGGGTGCTGCGCGGACTTCGAACGATCCGCTCCGTCTCGCGCGCGGGCGTCTCCGAGGTGACGCTGGAGTTCGAATGGGGCTCTCCGATGGATCTTCTCGCGATGGACGTCCGGGAGAAACTGGATCGGCTCGTCCTTCCCGCCGAGGCCGAGGATCCGATCGTCCTCCGCTTCGACCCCTCGCTCGATCCGATTCTCCGGATCGCCGTCGCGGGGGGCGATCTCGCCGTCATGCGGCGCATTGCCGATCGAAAGCTGAAGCCGTCTTTCGAGACGATCAAGGGGGTCGCCGCGGCGCGTGTCAAGGGAGGCCTCGAGGAAGAGATCCAGATCAACATCGACCAGGAGCGCCTCGCCGCGCTCTCCGTTCCGCTTGACCGCGTGCGCCAGGCGGTAGGCGCTTCCAACATCAACCTTCCGGGCGGCTCGTTGGAGGACGAGGAGAGCCGATACCTCATCCGCACCGTGAACGAATACGACTCCGTCGAGGAGATCGCGGATCTCATCGTGGCGCAGCGGGAGAGCGCCGCGATTCGTCTCCGCGACGTGGCGGACGTCGGGCGAGGTGCCAAGGACCGCGAGGAGATCACGCGGGCGAACGGACAGGAGACGGTCGAGATCGACATCTTCAAGGAGGGGGACGCGAACATCGTCACCACCGCACGGAAGGTTCGCGAGCGGATGGGCGAGATCGAGAAGGACCTTCCCGAAGGATGGCGCCTTGTGCTCCTCTTCGATCAGTCCCGCTTCATCGAGCGGGCGCTGAACGAGGTGCGCGGAGCGGCGGTCATCGGAGGGGTGCTCGCGATCGTCGTTCTCTTCGCGTTTCTCCGCCATTGGGGGAGCACGTTCATCATCGCGCTGTCGATTCCCATCTCGCTCGTGGCCACGTTCACAGCGATGTACCGCTTCGACATCTCGCTGAACCTCATGTCGCTCGGCGGGCTGACGCTCGCCATCGGCATGCTCGTCGACAACTCGATCGTGGTTCTCGAGTCGATCTCACGAAGACGCTCCGAGGGGCTCGCGGGCGCCGCGGCCGCGGTCGAGGGGACCGCCGAGGTGGGCGGCGCGGTCTTCGCCTCGACGCTCACGACGGTCGCCGTCTTTCTCCCGATCGTCTTCGTCGAGGGGATCGCCGGCCAGCTCTTCGGCGACATGGCGGCCACGGTGACGATCGGCCTTCTCGCTTCCCTTCTCGTTTCCATCACTCTCATCCCGATGATGGCGGCGGGCGGCGGCTCGGCCTCCCTCCCGAGCCGACGAGCGACCGACTCGTTCGAAGCCCCGCTTCCGGAGCTCGGAGGCCTCGGCGCGCGCTACGATCGCCTCCTCCGCGGCGCTCTCCGCCGCCCGGGCGCCGTGCTCGGCGCGGCACTCGTTCTCTTCCTCGTCTCGCTCGCCGGTTTTCGCCTGACCGACACCGAGCTTCTTCCGCCGATCAACGAGGGGGAGTTCTACTTCGAAGCGAACCTCCCCGAAGGGACGCCGATCGGAGCGACCGATCGCGTGATGCGGAGAATGGAGGAGATGGCCGCCGAGGAGGATGCGATCGAACGCTCGTACGCGACCGTCGGAAGCCGCCTCGTCGCGGGCGGGGTTTCCTTCAACACGAAAGCGGAGCACTTCGGGCAGCTGAACGTCGTCCTCGCCGATCGGGCGGACGAAGCGGCGGAGCGCGCGGTCGCGGAGGAGCTTCGGCGCCGCTTCGAGACGATCCCCGATCTCGAGACAAAGGAGGGAAGGCCGACTTATTTCAGTCTTAAGACGCCGGTGGAGGTTCTCCTCTTCGGTGAGGACTTGACCGCGCTCCGCTCGTACTCCATCGAGCTCGAAGGAAAGCTCGCGCGGATTCCGGGACTCGTCGATCTTCGCTCCTCGCTCGAGGAGGGGAGCCCCGAGCTGCAGGTGCGCTTCGACCGCGCGCGGCTCGCTTCCCTCGGTCTCGACATGCGCGTCTTGTCGGAGACGCTGCGCGACCGCGTGTTGGGGGCGGTGCCGACCCGCTTCAAGGAAGAAGACCGCCAGATCGACATCCGCGTTCGAAACCGCGAGGCCGATCGGGCGACCGCCGAGGCGGTTCGGAACCTGGTGGTCCCGGGAGCCGACGGAACGCCGATCCGCCTCGTGACGCTCGCGGACATTCGCCTCGATCGCGGGCCCGCGGAGATCCATCGCATCCAGCAGCAGCGAGCCGCGATCCTGAGCGCGAACCTCGAAGGCAGAAGCCTCGGCTCGGCGGTGAAGGAGATCGAGGGGGCCGTCCGCGAGATGCCGCCCCCCTCCGGCATCGCGGTCGATCTCGCGGGGCAGAACGAGGAGATGCGCGTCTCCTTCGCAAGCCTCCGCTTCGCGATCCTTCTCGCGGTCTTTCTTGTCTATCTCGTCATGGCGGCGACCTTCGAGTCGCTTCTTCATCCTTTTCTCGTTCTCTTCACGATTCCTCTCGCGCTCGTCGGCGTCGTCGCGGGGCTTCTTCTCACCGGCACCGAGATCAGCGTGATCGTCCTCATCGGGGCGGTGATGCTCGCGGGGATCGTCGTGAACAACGCGATCGTTCTCGTCGACAAGATCAACCAACTTCGCCGCGCGGGCGTCCCGAAGGAGGAGGCGGTGATTCGCGCGGCGAGAATCCGGCTCCGCCCGATCCTGATGACCACCCTCACCACGGTCCTCGGGCTCCTTCCGATGGCGCTCGCCGTCGGAGAAGGGGCGGAGCTTCGCTCTCCTCTCGCGATCACCGTCTCTTTCGGTCTCATCTTCAGCACGGCGCTCACGCTTCTCGTGATCCCCGCGCTATACAAGACCGTTCCCTCTCGGGTTTCGGCCGACGAGACGGCCCGTGCGCCCGTCACCGCGCGTGAAGAAGGAGCTCAGCCGTGACGCTTCCCGAACTCGCGATCCGGCGGCCGGTCACGACGAGCATGATTCTCGTGAGCATCCTCGCGCTCGGGCTTGTCGCGCTCTTTCGCATTCCGCTCGGCTTTCTCCCCGAGACGGAGCAGCCGGAGGTCTTTGTCTTCGTCCCCTATCCGAACTCGACGCCCGAGCAGATCGAGCGCCTCATCGTGCGCCCGCTCGAGGAGACGCTCGGATCCGTCAAGGGGCTCCGGAACATGTGGGCGATGTGCGACAGCGAGGGAGGGCGGGTTCGCCTCGAGTTCGATTGGGGCCACGAAATGGATCTTGCGCGCGTCGAGGTGCGGGAGAAGGTCGATCGAGTGCGGCGCGAGCTTCCCGACGACGTCGAGGAGATCTTCGTGAGCGGCGATTGGGACTCGCGGGATTCCGACATGCCGATCCTCGAGGGAAGGCTCTCCTCGAAGCGGGATCTCAGCGAGAGCTACGATCTTCTCGACCGGAAGATCGTGCGGCCGATCGAGCGGATTCCCGGCGTCGCGCAGGTCCGCCTCGACGGGGTGAACCCGAAGGAAGTCCGCATCAACCTTCGCGCGGCCGACCTCGAGGCGCACCGCATGGACATTCGCGAGATCACCCGCATCCTTCGCGCCGGGAATTTCGACCAGAGCCTCGGGACGATCAAGGAGCCGGAGAGGCGCTTCACCCTCCGCGCCGTCGGTTCGTTCGCCTCGCTCGATGAGATCCGCGGTCTCGTCCTTCGAGCGGATGGTCTTCGGCTCGCCGATGTCGCCGAGGTGGTTTACGAGGAGCCGCCGCTCGAATACGGCCGGCACTTGGACGGCGACTTCGCCGTCGGGGTCACCGTCACGAAGGAAGCGGGCGCCGACGCAGTCACGATCTGCGATGCGGTGAGGGCGCGCGTCGAACGCATGAAGGACGACCCGGAGCTCGAGGGGGTGAACTTTCTCATTTGGTTCGACCAGGGCGCGGAGATTCGCCGCACGCTCCGCGATCTCGCGTCCTCGGGCGTCTTCGGATCGATCCTCGCCGCGGTCGTGCTCTTCGCGTTTCTCCGCCGCGCGAGCATGACGGCCGTTTCCGTCTTCTGCATCCCGTTCTCGCTCGTCGTCGCGTGCGGCGTGATCTGGGCCCAGGGGAAGAGTCTCAACACGCTCTCGCTTCTCGGCCTCATTGTCGGCGTCGGCATGCTCGTCGACAACGCGGTCGTCGTGATGGAGAACATCGCGCGCCACCAGCGGCTCGGCAAGGAAAGAATGGTATCGGCCCTCGTGGGCTCGCGCGAGGTCGCGAGCGCCGTCTCCGCGGCGACTTTGACCTCGGTGATCGTCTTTCTTCCTTTGGTTTTCAACAAACCAAACGAGATGAACCTGTACCTCAAGGAGCTCGGGATCACCGTCTGCCTCACGCTGCTCGCTTCTCTCTTCATCAGCCAAACCCTGATTCCTCTCGCCACCTCGCGGTTCATCGCCCCCCGCTCCAAGGACAAAGGCCGTCTGATGGAACGGATCGAGAACGGCTACGTTCGTGTTCTCCGCTTCACCCTCCGCCGGCGTTGGATCGCCCCGGCCGTCGGGGTCGCGATGATTCTCTCCGCGGTCTATCCGTTCGTCCGAATCGACAAGAATTTCGATGCGAGCCGCTCCGAGGCGTTCGTCCAGGTGCGCTACGAGTTCAGCGAGGAGCTCAGCCTCGACCGCACGAAGCAAGTCGTGGAGCGTGTCGAGAGCGAGTTGGTGCCGTTCAAAGAAGAGCTTCGCGCGCGGTCGATCTACAGCTTCTGGAGCCCGCGCTGGACGCTGACTCGCGTTTACATGAAGGAGGGCGAATCGAACGAAAAGGCGATGGCCGCCGCGAGGCGGAAGCTGCGCGAGATTCTCCCCACGATCCCGGGGGTGCGCCTCGAAGTGCAGGAGCAGGGGCCCGGATGGCGGCACGGCGGAGGAAAGCGCATCGGTTTCCAGATCGTCGGCGAGGACACGAGCGTGCTCGCGCGCCTCGCCGCGGACGCGAAGCGGGAGATCGCGGCGATCCCCGGTCTCTCGGACGTTTGGAGCAGCAGCGAATCGGGCGGCCTCGAGCTGTACGTCCATCTCGACCGAGAGGCCGCGTCGCGCTACGGAGTTCCGCTCAGCCAACCGGCCGATGTGATCTCGCTCACGTTCCGGGGTCGGCGCTTGCAGCGTTTTCGCACGCCGGAAGGGGAGCGCGAAATGCGGCTCACCCTGGATGAACGGGAGAAAGAGAGCGTCTCGCAGCTTCGGAATCTTCCCCTCTGGACCGCGGACGGAGAGAAGATCCCCCTCGCTTCTCTCGCCGGCTTCCACGTCGCCCCGGGCCCCGAGCGGATCAGCAGGGACAATCGTGTGACGAGCGTTTGGGTCGGGGCTCGCTACGACAAGGGGACGATCGAGGACTACATCCCGCGCGTGACCGCCGCGCTCGAAGGGCTGGAGTTTCCTTACGGCTATTCGTTCACGTTCCGCGATTGGGAGGAGCGGCGGCGCGAGCAATCCCGGGAGTTCCTCGTGAACCTCATCCTCGCGCTTTTCCTGATCTTCGCCGTCATGGCGGGTGTCTTCGAATCGGTTCTCCAGGCGATCAGCCTCATGGTGGCGCTCCCCTTCGCGCTCGGCGGCGCGATCTGGATTCTCTATCTCACGAAAACGGACTTCGACCAACCGGCCGCGGTCGGGCTTCTTCTTCTCATCGGGATCGTCGTGAACAACGGGATCGTGATGATCGAGCACATCAATCACTATAGGCGTCAAGGGACTGGGCGGTACGACGCGATGATCGCCGGAGGCCGCGAGAGACTCCGTCCGATCTTGATGACCGCGATCACGACCCTCGTCGGCCTCGTTCCGATCGTCGTCCAGAGACCGGCCCTGGCCGGGGTTTACTACTACTCGATGGCTCTCGTCATCATGGGCGGGCTCGCGGTCTCCACGTTCTTGACATCCGTCTTGCTCCCGACGACGGCCGTGCTCTCGGAGGATCTCTACGCCGGTCTCCGCGCGCGACTCGCCGCGGTCGGCGCGCGGTTTCGGGGAGGAGCGCGGCGCGAGCCGGTTTGAACGCCGGAGAACCGTGAACCGTCTATTCGGACAGACGCCGATGCGACCCGCGTTCTTCGGGAACATATGCAAGAAAGAGGGATCGAATCATGAGACCGTCCGGAATCGCTCGTGTCGCGCTCGCCATTTTCGCTCTTCTCTCGCCGGCCGCGCGCTCGGCGCCTCCGGAACGGCTCGACCGCGCGGCCGCGCTCACGGTCGAGGGGGATTACGCGGCAGCGATAGGCGAGTACCGGGCGTTTCTCTCCGAAGCGCCGGACGACCGGCTCGCGCCGGTCGCGGCAATGGCGATTGCGAACATCCATCTTCGCGTTCTTCGCGACACGACCGAGGCGGAGAAGACGCTGAGTCGCGTTCTCGCCGACTATCGGGGGGCCGCCTGGGCGGCGGAAGCGGCGCGGGAGAAGGCCGCCTGCGCGCGGTCGCGCGAGAGGTGGCAAGAGGCGGCGGAGTCGTATCTTCTCGCCCTCGAGCTCGCAGCCGGAACGCCGGGTTCCGAATCCGATCAATGGATGAGCGAGGTCACGGTCGCCGCGGCCGACTGCCACTATCGGGCCGGCGACCCCGCGAAGGTGATTGAGACATACGAGAAGGCGCTTGTCGGAGAGCCGCCCCCAGAGGTCGCCGCCGTCGCTCTCTTTCGGCTCGGGGAAACGTACGAATCGAAAAACGAAGAAGAGAAGGCGGCAGAGAGCTACGCGCGTGTTCTGCGCTCGTACCCGTCATCCGAGCTTTTCGATCAGGCGATCGGAAAGCGCGAGTTGATCGATCGACACGCGGCGATCGATTGGAGACCGTACGCCGCCTACTCGGAGGCGACGCGGATGATCGCCGCCCGCGACTTGGAAGGAGCCCTCGCGAAGATCGACGAGGTTCTCGCCGCCCCTTCGGACGAAGCGCTCGCCGAGTGCGCCGAGTACCGCAAGATCGCGATCGAAACGGCTCTTCGCGCCTCCTTCCGCGAAGGGTGCGAGCGACTCGAGGCGTTCCTCGACAAGCACCCGAATGGACAGATGAGAGGAGCTGCGGAGCGGACGTTGGAGCGCGATTGGGGTCCTGCCGCCGACCTGGAAGAAAGGGTTGAGGAAGATCCCGAGAACCCGGGGCTCCTCGGCCAGCTCGGCGGTATCTATCTTCGCGCGCGCGCGCCCGGCCGCGCGATCGATTTGCTCGAGAGAGCCGCCGCGCTCGATCCGGAGAACGATCTTCTCCGTCTTCAGCTCGGCTACGCGCACGCGCAAGCGGGCGACGACACAAACGCGCTCGAGTCGTTCCGGTCCTATCTCGACCGCCACCCGCAAGACACGCGCGTGATGAACCAGATCGGCTATCTCTACCTCGGCCGCGGCGAGGCGGAGCAGGCGATCTCTTACTTCCGGATGTACGTCGAGGCCGCGCCGGATGAAGCGAACGCGCACGACAGCATGGGCGAGGGTTTGCTCGCTGCCGGGCGGTTCGAAGAAGCCGCGCGCGAATATGAGATGGCGGTCTCGATCGATCCGTCGTTTGCGAACTCGTATTTCATGTTGGGCCGTGCGCGAACGGAACTGAAGGACACCGCGGGGGCGATTGCCGCATACGAACGTTTCCTGGAGCTCAGCCCGACCGGGGCGCAGGCGGACCAGGCGCGGGCGGCGCTCGAAGAGCTTCGCGCGCAGTAGCGCCGGCGCGCCGAGCGCCGGGGGAGAAATCACCATGGACATGAACATTTCAAGACGCGAGTTTCTCAAGCGATCCGCTGTTCTCGGCGCCGGAGTCGCCGCCGGCTCTGCCGCGCTGTCGGGACGCGCGCTCCCGGCGGGTCTCGCGCGCTATCGGCCGCCGATCGACCTCGCGGTGGCGGGCGGGACATCTCCCGCCCGGAATTGCCTCGCTGCCGTCGACGCCCTGGGCGGGTTCGGGAAGTTCGTCCAACCCGGAGACAAGGTCGTCGTGAAGCCGAACCCGATCGGCTCGAGCCCGCCTGAAATGGCCGTCAACACGCATCCGGAGATGGTCGAGGCGGTCGTCCGCGAGTGCTTCGCGGCCGGAGCGGGAGAGGTCATCGTCCTCAGCCATGACGGGATGAGCTCCTTCACGGGGAACGGAACCGCGGACGCGGTCGAGCGGGCGGGCGGGACGGTGAAGGCGCTCCAGAACCGGCACGAGGAGTTCGCGGAGATCCCCGTTCCGCGAGGCCGCGTTCTCCGAACGGTCGAAATCGCAAGAGACATCATCGACGCCGACGTCTTCATCAACATGCCGATCGCGAAGCATCACGGGCAGACTCGCGTCACGTTCGCGATGAAGAACCTGATGGGCGTGAATTGGGACAGGATCTTCTTTCACAGAAACGATATCGAACGCTGCATCGCCGAGCTCGCCTCCGCGATTCCGCACAGCCTCGTGATCATGGACGCGAACCACGTGCTTCTCACGAACGGCCCGAGCGGTCCCGGCCGAGTCGTCCGCCCACAGCGGGTGATCGCCGGGATCGATCCGGTGGCGGTGGATGCGTACTCGACGCGCTTTCACGAGATTCTTCCGGAGAGGATTCGGCACATCCGCGAAGCGTACGATCTCGGCGTTGGCGAGATGCACGTGGAGAATCTCAGGATCGAGGAGGTGAACGCATAGGTAATTGGGGACAGTCACCTATTACGGTTCCCAATTACCTGTTTCGACTTTCGCAATGGGGATCGGTAATAGGTGACTGTCCCCAATTACCCCCCAATTACCCATGCAGCGAAAGGAGGCGCGTGTGTTCAAGGAATTCAAGGAATTCGCGATGCGCGGGAACGTGGTGGACATGGCGGTCGGCATCATCATCGGCGGAGCGTTTGGCGGGATTGTCGCTTCGCTCGTCAAGGATGTTCTCATGCCGCCGATCGGTCTTCTTCTCGGCAATGTGGACTTCTCGAACCTCTATCTTGTGCTGAGGGGGGGAGGGGCGGAGTTCGCCTCCCTCGAAGAAGCGGCGAAGACCGGCGCGGTCACACTGAACTACGGTGTCTTCATGAACACGGTCATCAACTTCCTCATCGTCGCGTTCGCCGTGTTCCTTCTCATCAAGAACATCAACCGCATGAAACGGCAGGAGGTGCCGGCTCCCGCCGCGCCGACGACGAAGGAATGCCCGCACTGCCTCTCCGTGATCCCGATCAAGGCGAAGCGCTGCGCGTTCTGCACGTCGGCGGTCGAGTAGCGGGAACCGGCGGAACGAAACGAGGGCGGCTTCTGCTGCCGCCCTCGCTTCATTCGAAGAGCGCTTTCACCTGTCCCCACGATGCGAAGACTTCGCAGCACGCTTCCGGTACACCGGAGAGGTTCGGCTGAACGATGATCGTCCCCGTCATCCCCATGATCTCGTGCGGTCTGCAAAAGTATGGGTACGTGCCGGCCGTGTCGCTGAAGGCGTAAAAGAACTCCGGGTTGAGCCCGCTGAGCGGAGCGTCGAAGAGGGCGCCCGCGTTCGGATCGCCCGATCCGAAGCCGCTCGTCACCGTGTGGGAGAGCGAGCCGTTCACCCATCGCACCGTATCCCCGAGCTGAATCGTGATCGAAGCGGGGACGAAGGTCGTTCCGGAAGTCGTGACAGTCGTCGTGTCCGCCAACGCAGGACCGGCCGCCGCGAAGAGGAGCGCAAAAACGAAAAACGCTCGTCGCATTCCCTATCTCCTTCACATGCAACGCGTTCGGCGGGGGGATCGGGACGCGAGTTCCCGCGAGTCTGTTCGAAAGCTAGTCACGGATTCCCAAAGCCGCAAGCGCACGGCTCTTCACGCGAACCGGTCGTCCGCCTTCTTCCTCGCGGCCCGGCGCTTGGCTTGCTTCAGCCACCCGAGACGGTCGGCCGGCGGGGCGTCCAGTTCCGGCACGTGCGGCTTGATGTCGAGGAGCGGCGTTCCGTCGAGAATGTCGACGTTTTCGATATGAAGGATCATCCCCTCGACGCGGACGAGCCGCACGACCGAGAAGCCGATCGGGTTTGGCCTCGACGGCGCGCGCGTAGCAAAGACCCCCCGCTTCTCCGAATCGAGAAAGGGGGGCACGGTCAGCTTTGGCGTGGACGCCCGATGGAAATGGTAGATGAGGACGATATGCGAGAACCCGTCGAGGTCCTTGAGGCCTTCGGCGAAATCGGGGAAGATCTCGACGGTTCCTCGAACGCCGGCCGCCCCCGTCGGCTGGATCGGCATCCCTTCGAGCTTCGTGAACGGCGTGCGAATCACGCCGATCAGCTCGAACTCGACCTTCATCGGCTTCCCCTCAGGCGGCGGCAACTGCGCCTACGCGCCCGGCGATGATCGCTTGAGCGCGAACTCGATCTTCGCGCGAAGCTCCTCGTCGCTCGACTCGCCTCCGAAACCGACGGTCCGAAAGAGAATCCTCCCCTCGCGATCGAGCAAGAAGGAAGTCGGGATCCCGGACACCTGAAAGCGGGCCGCGGCCGAAGTCTCTCCGTCCCCACCGCTGTCCGGATCGAGAAAATAGGGCATCGTGAGCCCGAGCTCTCGCCACTTCTCCGCAACGGCTTGCCGCCTTTCGTCTCCGGTTTCCCTCTCCCACACGTTGACGGGGAGCACGACGAAATCCGCGCCTTGCATCTCGCGAGCGATCGCTTCCACATGCGGAAGCGCGCGCCGGCAGGGCCCGCACCAGGTCGCCCAGAAATCGACGAGAACGACCTTGCCTCGAAAATCCGAGAGCGAGCGGGTCGTTCCGTCCTTATCCTCGAAGCGAATATCGGGCGCCTCCCAATCGAGCACGCGGCTTTCGAGCTTCGACATCAAGCGGGCGCGGCGCGCTTCCGCAACGGCGGCCGCATGCCTCTCGAAATCCTCGTTCGGCCGCGCCTTCGCGAACAGATCGCGCCAGATTGCGCGTGCTTCCTCGGATGGCTTCGCGCGCTCGGCGAAACGCTCCATCGCCGCAAGAGCGTCGGCAGGCCGCGCGGCCCGCTCGTAGAGCCTCGCGAGGTCCTCGAACACCCCCGCCTCGGCCGCCTGCGACATCACGGAGGCGAGCTCGGCGAGCACGACGGCCGCCTCGCCGTACCGCTCCTTCTTCTCGAGAACATCGGCAAGACCGGCCATCGCGCGCCCGATCGTCCACTCGTGCGATGCGGCCCACTCGGATTGCGACTCCGGTCCCGACGGAGACCATTTCTCCGCGCGCGCCTCCTCCACGCACCGTTGAAAGAGAGCTTCGGCCTCGTCGAGCTTTCCGGGTTGAGCGGCGAGCCACTCGGCGTAGGCGGTCGCCTGCTCCGTCTCCATCGGCTCTCCGCTTTGCACGATCTCGCCCGCGCGCTCGGGAGCATCGAGACGACGGAGGTAGATCGAAACGAGCATTCCTCGGGCGGTCGGAGCGGCGGGCGACCCCGGATTCGCATCCAAGAAAGCGCGAAGGCGCGCGGCGGAACCTTCCCAATCGCGTCTGTTCGCGAGGGATTCAACCGCGAGCGTCGCGATCGCCGTGTCCCCTGGAAAGCGCGCGGCGAGTCCGGCCGCGAGCGAATCGCGAAGGGCGTTCTCGCTCATCGCCTCGAACAGTCCAAGGAACTCGATCGTCCCCGACTTCGGTGCGCCCCACGTCTCCCAGCCGGCGAAGAACCCGCCCGCCTCATCTCGGACGGCGCTCTTCAGGGAATCGAGGCGGATCGGGTCGTCTCTCCGCTCTCTCATCTTGCGGGTCCAATCAACCGGTCGGAGCAATGGGTACTTCGGATCAGCGGTGCGGGCCGCGTCGAGACTCGCGGCCGCCGCCTTTCTGTCCGCTGCCATCGAGACAGGGCCTTCGAGACGCGTTTCCCCCCACTGAAGTCGCGAAAGCTGAAGATGCGCGCCCGGAGCCGCCCGTCCTTTCACATAAAAAGGAATCACCCAAGGGTTGCCGCGGTTGTTGTCGAAGACCTCGCGGTCGTCCGCGTTCACGAACGCCGCGACGAAAAGGACGGGGACCTTCGGCATCCGCTCCGCGGGGACGAAGCGAACGGTCCACACGTCCCCTTGCCTCGTCATCGGGATCTCTTCCGAGCGGAGATCGCCGCTCGCGGAGAGAAACGAGACGCGGAGATCGATTCTTTCCGCTCGCTCGAGAGGGGAACGAGAGAGAGAGGGCCGGTAGTCGATCATGAGCTCGTGATCCGCTTCCGGCTTCGCGGGGTAGACGGAGAAGGCCGCCGGTTCCGGCTGCTTCGAACAGAACGCGAAAAGACAAGTCGCGATCGCGAGAACGAGGATTGCCGAGCGCCGCATCGAGGCCTCCATTCCTCCCGCCCGCGCCGCGCCTGCGAGCGGATTTCCGTATCGATGCATCCGCCTGAAACGAGCGATCACCCCTATCGTGCGATCATCCGGGAAACCGCCGAAGCTCCGTGAGGCGGATGCGCGGTCTCGCCCCTATTCGTTCGTATCGGCCCGGTCGGTTAGAATCGTCACGCGATTCTTACATACTTCAAGAAATCCGCCGTGCGCGGTGAAGCGGCGGACCGATCCGTCGGGCGAAGTGACGCGAAGAGAGCCGAGCCCGAGAGCGGCGACGAGAGGGGCGTGATTGTAGAGAACGCCGACCTCTCCATCCACCGCGGTCGCGACGACCTTGACCGCGTCCCCCTCGAACACCCGTCCCTCGGGGGAGACGATCTCGCATCGAAAGGCCCGATCGGTTCTCACGAGACTCCCAGCTCCTTCGCGCGGGCGACGGCTTCGTCGATCCCCCCGCAATAGGCGAATGCTTGCTCGGGCAGATGATCGTATTTCCCGTCGACAACCTGTCGGAAGCTCTCGATCGTCGTCTTCAGAGGAACGTAGATCCCCTTGTGCCCCGTGAAAGCCTCCGCTACGTGGAACGGTTGCGAAAGAAACTTCTGCACCCGGCGGGCTCTCTGCACGATCGCCTTGTCCTCTTCCGAAAGCTCGTCCATTCCGAGAATCGCGATGATGTCCTGCAGCTCCTTGTAGCGCTGCAAGATCGCTTTCACCTTCTGCGCGACTTCGTAGTGCTCCTCTCCGAGCACGTTCGGATCCATGATGCGCGAGGTGGAATCGAGAGGATCGACGGCCGGATAGATGCCGAGCTCCGCGATTTGCCTCGAGAGAACCGTCGTGGCGTCGAGGTGCGTGAACGCGGCCGCCGGCGCCGGGTCAGTCAGGTCATCGGCGGGAACGTAGATCGCCTGCACTGAGGTGATCGAGCCTTTCTTCGTCGACGTGATCCTCTCTTGCAGTTCTCCCATTTCCGTCCCCAAGGTCGGCTGATAACCGACCGCCGAGGGCATGCGGCCGAGAAGCGCCGACACTTCCGAGCCGGCCTGCGAGAAGCGGAAGATGTTGTCGATGAAGAGAAGAACATCCTGTCTTGATTCATCGCGGAAGTATTCCGCCATCGTTAGCCCCGAGAGACCGACCCGAAGGCGCGCTCCGGGCGGTTCGTTCATTTGTCCGTACACGAGGCATGTCTTTTCGAGGACGCCAGATTCCTTCATCTCCAAATAAAGATCGTTCCCCTCGCGAGTCCGTTCGCCGACGCCGCAGAAGACCGAATAGCCGCCGTGCGCGGTGGCGATGTTGTGGATCAGCTCCATGATGATGACGGTCTTGCCGACGCCGGCGCCGCCGAAGAGGCCGGTCTTCCCGCCGCGGACGTACGGGGCGAGGAGATCGACCACCTTGATGCCGGTCTCGAAGATCAGCGTGTGAGGTTCCAGCGCCTCGAAGGGAGGAGCCTCGCGGTGGATCGGTCTTCTCTCCGTTCCCGCGGGGATCGGGAGCCCCTCGTCGATCGGCTCGCCGAGAAGGTTGAAAAGCCGGCCGAGAGTCGCGTTGCCGACCGGGACGGTAATCGGGCTCCCGGTGTTCTTCACCGGCATCCCGCGGACCACACCGTCCGTCGAAGACATTGCGACCGCCCGCACCTGATTCCTTCCCAGATGGTGCTGCACCTCCGCGGTCAATCGGATCCTGCGGCCGTCGACGTCTTCGTCGACGACGAGGGCAGTGTAGATCTCCGGCACGTGCTCCTCTTCGAATTCCACATCCAGAACGGGGCCGATCACCTGGACCACTTTCCCGATGCTCATGAACAAGACTCCTTCGCGCCTAAACGAGCGCCGAGGCTCCGCCCACGATCTCCGCGATTTCCTGCGTGATCTGGGCCTGGCGGGCGCGATTGTAGCTCCTCGTCAGGAGACGGATCAGCTCTTCGGCGTTGTCCGTCGCGTTCTTCATGGCGATTCGTCTGGCCGCCTGCTCTCCCGCGGCGTTCTCAAGAAGCGCCCGAAAGATCTTGTGCTCGACGATGCGGGGAAGCAGATTGCCCAGGATCGTCCGCGCCGTCGGTTCGAGAAGAAAGTCCGGGCGACGCGCCCTTTCCTCTTCGAGAGCCGGGAACGGCAGAACAACCTCCGTGACCGGCGGTTGCGACGAGAGCGAAGCGAACGATGCGTAAACGACCCGGAGCTCGTCGATCGTTCCTCGGAGAAACTCGTCGATGAAGAGACCGGCGATCTCGGATGCCTGCGCCATGGTCGGACGATCCCCGATATCCGAACGCGAGGAGGCGATCGCGTACCCCCGGTAGCGGAGAGCGTTCGCGCCTTTTCTTCCGACCGTGTGGATCTCGACATCGATCCCTTCCAGGCGCAGCCCTTCGATCGATCGGCGCGCGAGCCGGAGCACGTTCGCGTTGAACGCGCCGCAGAGCCCGCGGTTCGACGTGACGACGAGAAGGCCGACCCTGCGCCTCGTCTCCGGAACCCGAAGAAGGAGAAACTCCTCCTCGCGCGCCCCTGGCCCCGCCGCTCTGAGGATCTCCTCCAGCTTCTTTCCGTACGGGCGCGCCGCGAGCGCGCGCCGCTGCGTCTTTCTCATTCGGGACGTCGCGACGAGCTCCATCGTCTTCGTGATCTGCTTCGTTTTCTGAAGGCTCCGAATCCGCCTTCCGATCTCGCGCATCTTCGCCATCGAGCGCCCGCCTACTCTTTCGCGTAATCGGCCTTGAACTCAAGGAGCGCCGCCGCGAGAGCCGCGTCGTTCTCTTTCGTGATCTCTTTCTTCTCGGCGATGTCTCGGAGAATTCCGCCGCACGCTTCCCGCATGAACGCGAGGAACTTCGCCTCGAAATCGCGGACCTTCGCGACCGGGACGTCGTCGAGAAAGCCCTTGGTTCCCGCGTAAATCGACACGACTTGCTCCTCGACCGGCATCGGTTTGTACTGCGGTTGCTTCAAGAGCTCCACCAGGCGGACTCCTCGGTCGAGCTGCGCCTGCGTCGTCTTGTCGAGCTCCGTCCCGAGCTGCGCGAACGCCTCCAACTCCCGGTATTGGGCGAGGTCGAGCCGAAGCGAACCGGCGACCTGGCGCATGGCGCGGACCTGCGCGTTTCCCCCGACTCGGGAAACCGAAATACCCACGCTGATCGCCGGACGAACACCCGCGAAGAAGAGGTCGTTCACCAGAAATATCTGTCCGTCCGTGATCGAGATGACATTCGTCGGAATGTAGGCGGAGACGTCGCCCGCCTGGGTCTCGATGATCGGGAGCGCCGTGAGGGATCCTCCACCCTTGGCTTCGGAGAGCTTCGCGGAGCGCTCGAGAAGCCGAGAATGAAGATAGAAGATGTCGCCCGGATACGCCTCGCGGCCCGGCGGTCTTCGGAGAACGAGGGAGAGCTGCCGGTACGCGTTCGCCTGCTTGGACAGATCGTCGTAGACGCAGAGCGTGTCTTCGTTCTTCTCATACACAAAATATTCGGCCATCGCGCAGCCCGCGTACGGCGCGATATACTGAAGGGGCGCGGGATCGCTCGCGCCCGCGAAGACGACGGTCGTATAGTCCATCGCGCCGGACGCGGCGAGCCGCTCGACGACGCCGGCCACCGTCGAGGCCTTCTGGCCAATCGCGACGTAGAAGCACTTCACCCCTTGGCCCTTCTGATTGATGATCGTGTCGATCGCGATGGCCGTCTTCCCCGTCCCCCGGTCGCCGATGATGAGCTCCCGCTGCCCTCTTCCGATCGGGATCATCGAGTCGATCGCCTTGAGACCGGTTTGAAGGGGCTGTTTCACCGGCTGACGATGCACGACGCCCGGCGCGTGGAACTCCACCGGGCGACGGGAACTTGCCTCCACGGGACCTTTGTCATCGAGCGGTTGACCGAGCGGGTTCACAACGCGTCCGATCAGTGCCTCGCCGACCGGCACATCGAGAATCCGGCCGGTCCGCCGCACCTCCTGGCCCTCCACGATACGAAGGTACTCTCCGAGGATCACGGCACCGATCGAGTCCTCTTCCAGGTTCAGCGCGATTCCGTACACGCCCTCGCCGAACTCGAGCATTTCGCTCGCCATCGCTGAGCGAAGGCCGTGCACCCGCGCCACCCCGTCCCCGACCTCGAGGACCGTTCCGACCTCCTCGATCTCGAGATCCCGGTCGAACGCGCGGATCTTTTGCTTGATTACCGAAGTAATCTCTTCGGGTCTTATCTTCATGAACCAGCTGCTCCTCTATGTTCCGGGCGGGGCGAGAAGTCTCAATCTCAGCTCCCGAATGCGCCTCCTGAGGCTTCCGTCCGCAAGGATGTCTCCGATCCGGAGAACTCCTCCGCCGAGAAGTTGCGGATCCACGGTCTTCTCGAGAATCACGCGCCTACCGGCGCGCCTTGAAAGCTCCTCGACGAGGGCGGCTGCGTCCTCTTCCGCGAGAGGGGCGGCCGTCGTCACGCGTCCGCGCAGATCTCCCTTCTCTTCTTCGCAAAGCTCGACGAACGTCCCGAGCATCTCGCGCAAGAAGACCTGACGGTTCTTCTCGACGAGGAGAAGAACGAAGCTTCGAAGGTCTCGAGAAAAATGGTCGCCGAAAACCTCGCGGACAAAAGAGGTCTTGCGCGAGGCCGTCACGCGCGGAGAAACAAGAACTCTCCCGATGCGCTTCTCTCGATCGAGAACATCGAGAAGAAGCTCCGCTTCGGCCTTTCGCTCCTCGAGCTCTCCCTTCTCGCGAGCCAGCTCGAAGAGCGCGCCGGCGTAAACGCGAAGGAGAGGTCCCGCTCCCGCGTTCACGACCGCTTCCCGTCCGCGGACCGCGTCGCCTCCGCCACGAACTCCTCCACGTGACGCCGGTGGTCCGCCTCGCTCATCGCGCGGCCGATCAGTTTCGCCGCCGCCTCGAGCGCCAAGTCGACCGCTTCCCGCCGCACGCGGTCGACCGCCTGCGCTTCCTCGCTCCGGATCTCGACGCGCGCTCGCTCCAAGAGCCTCTCTGCCTCACGCTGTGAACCGGCGAGGATCTCCTCGCCGCGAGCGCCGGCCTCGGCCGCCGCTTCCGCGACGATCCTGCGGGCCTCCTCCCGGGCGCGCGTCAGGGCCTCGGCTTGTTGCTCCAGAACTCGCGCGGTTTCCTCCTTCGCGCGCTCCGCGGCCTCGATCGCGTCGAAGATTCTCTTCTCGCGGCGCTCGAGCGCCTGAAGAACCGGCCCCCACGCGATCTTGCGCAGAAGAAAGAAGAACGCGAGAAAGCTCACGACCGTCCAGATCGCGAGTCCTGGGCTGATGCTGAGAAGTTTGTCCATTCCCGCTCCCCGATCGCTCGCGCGCCTACTTGGTCGCCAGGAGCATGCAGATCACGAGAGAAAAGAACGCGACCCCCTCGATCAGAGCCGCGGCGATGATCATCGACGTGCGAAGATCCCCCGCTGCCTCCGGTTGCCGCCCCATGCTCTCGAGAGCCGCGGCCGCGAGCTTCGAAATCCCCATCCCCGCGGCCAAGACCGTGAGGCCCGCTCCGAACCCGGCGGCGATGTTTCCGATTTCCATTTCGTCTGTCCCTCCTCGTTTACTCCCTTCCGCGGCGCACCCGGCCGGCCTCGCGACCCGCAGGCCGTCAATGCTCCGGGTGTATCGCGGCGTTGACGAACAAGATCGACAAGAACACGAAAATATATGCCTGAAGAAACGCGACAAACAGCTCGAGCATGTTGATGAAAAGCGCGAAAGCGATGGCGGGGATCGCGACGGCGACCGCCTGGAAGAGGAAGATCAGCCCGAGCAGCGAGAGAATCACCACGTGGCCCGCGGTCATGTTCGCGAACAAGCGGATCGTGAGGGCGAACGGCCGGATGAAATGGCCGACGATCTCGATCGGGATCATGATCGGAAGAAGAAAGATCGGCATGCCGGGCGGCACGAGGCTCCGGAGATAGGTCCCGAGCCCCTGCTCGCGGACGCCGGCCCCCTGCGTGAGAAGAAATGTGAGGAACGCGAGCCCGCCGGTGACCGCGAGGTTCCCCGTCGCGGTCGCCATGAACGGCACGAGGCCGAGAACATTGCAGAAGAGAATGAAGAAGAAGAGCGTGAGGAAGTAGGGCGTGAAGCGGCGTCCCGATCCCTTCCCCATGATCTCGTACACCATGTCGTCCCGCACGAAGAGAATGATCGCCTCGAAGAGGTTGGTCACCGTTCCGAGCGGGACATCCGCGCGACGCAATCGTCTCGCGATCCCGCCAAAGATGAAGAGCGAAAGCACCCCGGCGATCCACATCATCAGGACGGCCTTCGTGATCGAAAGATCGAACGTCGCCCCCCCGACGCGGAAAGAGGGGAGCGGGACGAGGACCTCGTCCTGCAGGTGATGGAACAGATGGACGAAATCGAAGTGATCGGCCGAGTGGTCCGCGTGAGCCGCCGCCTCGTGCGCTCCTCTTGCGATCGCTTCGGTTCCGCTCATCGCTTCATTCCTTCGGGCGTGCCGCGCAGCGGGCGGCGCGGCCCCGCACGATGCACAAGAGCTCGAGCGCGGTGAGAGGAACGAAGGCCGAGACGATCGCGAGCGCCGCCCCCCTTCCGTTCAGTCCGGAAAGCGCGAACCCCACCCCCACCGCGCCGCCGAACAGAACGAGCCGCCCCAGGATTCCTCCGAGAAAGACGATCTGAAAGGAGCGGTGCGACGCGGGAAGCGCGCGCATCAGGAGAAAGAAGCTCGCCGCGACGGCGACGAGAGAAACCGCGATCCCGTAAGCAAGCGTCGCGGACGCCTCGGCGCCGAACGAAGCGCGGAAGATCGGGCGAAGCGAAAGGAACAGGATCGCGCTGGTCGCGACGGATCCGATCACGAACACCCGCTCAGGATGTCTCACGGCCGCACTACCTCTTCTTCTTCTCCCCGGCGGTCAGCTCGCGGTAGAGGTACACGAAACCTCCGACAGCGCCGAGAAAAGTCCCTACAAGGGTGAAGATCGGGAGGGTTCCTGCCCAGCGATCCAGCCGGTAGCCCGCGTAGAAGAACAGGAGGGTCGAGGCGGCCAGCGTGAGACCCAGATGAAGGTGGCGTCCCAGCGCGGCTTCGGTTTTCTGAGCCTCTTTGAGGGCGGCAAGACCTTTCTTCAGACGGCTCGCCTTCCCCTTTTCCCCTTCCATCGCCTTTCACCCGAAGACCTGTGAGTTTAGTTAACGATCCGCCGCGCGGCAAGGGAAAAACAAGCACGCGGCGGGCGTACCGCGCCGGTTTTCACGAAACCGGAGGAGCGCCGATCCGCCGAGGCCCCGCACCGCGGCTTCGGCGGCGATCGGCCGCGGAATGTCCCTTGCGCCCGGGTATCCGCTCCCCTACCATCACCGCGAAGCGGGAGGCATCGAATGGCCATCAGCGATCCGAAAACGTTCTATCGCAAGCTCGACGCCCTTCTCTCGAAGATCCAGATCGCTTCGGGAGTCAAGCATCAGGAGCTGATCTCCACCGTGCTCCGCGACCTCGTGGAGGAGTTCGGCCAGGAGCTCTCGATCCGGAACGGGCGCGCCTACGAGATCATCGGCGGCGAGCTCGTGCTCATCTCCGATCGGAAGAGCCCGATCGCCAGCCCGCAGGGCTTCCGCCTTTCGATGGACTACCCGCCCGTCCGCCTCCTCCTCCAACACCGGTGCTACATCTTCGACGCGGCGACGCCCGGCATCGATCCGGCCTTCGAGCAAGAGGTCGTGGGCGGCACGACTTCGGCCGCGATCGTCGTCGGAGGCGAGAGGGAGTGGGTGCTCGCGTTCGGTCTCGCCGAGGGATGGGAGCGGGAGACGATCGAGTTCTCGCTGAACGCGATCCGGAACGCCCTCGGTTATCGCCTCGAGCATGAGTGGCTCCGGGCGGATCTCGAGGAGACGCGCACGATCCAACGAAGCCTCTTCCCCGACCGCATCCCGTTGTTTTCCGGATACGAAATCGCCGCGCGCGCCGAGACCACCGAGGTCGTCGGCGGGGATTTCTACGACTTCATTCCGCTCGACGAGGAGGTGATGGGGATCGCGGTGGGCGACGCGAGCGGCCACGGTCTCCCCGCGGCGCTTCTCGTGCGCGACGTCGTCACGGGGCTTCGCATGGGCGTCGAGAAGGACATGAAGATCACGCCGGCGCTCCGGAAGCTGAACGCGGTGATTCATCGAAGCACGCTCTCGACGAAGTTCGTCTCTCTCTTCTACGGCGAGCTCGAACGAAACGGAAACTTCATGTACGTGAACGCGGGGCACAACCCGCCGTTTCTCGTCCTCGACCGCGGCGTGTTCCGGCTCGACGTCGGCGGCTCGGTTCTCGGACCGCTCCCCGAGATCCGCTTCAAGCGCGGCTTCGCGCATATCGATCGGGGCGGGCTTCTCGTGGCGTTCTCCGACGGCATCATCGAGAGGGCGAACCGAAAGGGAGAGCAGTTCGGGGAGGCGCGTCTTCAGGACACGATTCTCGCGAACCGCGGTCTCTCCGCGAAAGAGATCCTCGATGCCGTCTTCCGCGCGGCGCTCGACCATACTCGCTCCCGATGGGAGGATGACGCCACGGTCGTCGTCGTCCGCCGCCTCTCTTCGCGATGACCGAAGGCCCGCCGATCCGCTTCCTCCGAGACGAAGAGCACTACTCGATCGTGGTCGAAGAGGGGATGCTCGCGGCGCAGGAGTCCGTCCGGATCGCGACCGCCAACGTCAAGGAGATCCGGATTCGGAAGGGAAAACGTTACGTCTCGATCGTTCGCGCCTTTGAGGAGATGGCGGAGCGCGGCGTGTTGATCCGGATCCTGCACGGCGCGCCCCCGTCGCGGAGATTCCGCGAGGAAATCGACGCGAGCGGCGTTCTCTCGTCGAGCGAGCGCTTCGAGATGCTCTTCTGCCCGCGCGCTCATCTCAAGATGGTTCTCGTGGACGGCGCGTTTCTCTATGCGGGGAGCGCGAACTTCACCGGGGCCGGTCTCGGCGTCAAGAAGCCGGAGAGGCGGAACTTCGAGATCGGGTTCGCGACGAAGGACCCCGCGATCGTCCGCCTTCACGCATCGATCTTCGACGAGATCTGGTCCGGCGCCTTCTGCGATTCCTGCGGGAGGAGGGAGTATTGCAGGTAGGGGGGTGAAAGCGCGGACCGCGGGCCCCGCCCATGGTGGTGCAGCCACGCGTGCGTGGCTTGCGGTCGATCTTGACGAGCCCGCCGCGTTTCCCGTCTCGCACAGTTCTTTCTTGCATCGCGTTGCAGGTTCTCGATCCTCGGCTCAACGCCCGGGATGTCCCGTTTCCCCTTGCATGGATATCTGTTATGGTGGAACAGTCGAATGGTAGTTAGAAAGCATGGGTGGGCGGCGTGTTCTTGGAGAGTCGCGGGAGTTCCCGCGGCCGAGAACTCCCGCGATCGACGCTGTGAGAGAGGGAACACAGAAGTCGTCAGCGGTTTGCGACGAACCCTGTGGTCGCTCCGCCGCCTAGCGCCGGCGGTGGGACGCAGGTCCCCGAAGAGAACCTCGTGCTCGGAGTGCTCCGAGCAAGGCGCTAGGCGGACGGTGGTCGCGATCGCTGCGTCCTCTTTCTAACTCGCGCCTGCAGCGGGCGGGGCGGGGGCCGGAGGTGAATCCAATCCGATTCCCCCTCCCCTTCCCGCCCCGCCGCTGAGGCGCCCGTTAGAAAGCATGGGTGGGCGGCGTGTTCTTGGAGAGTCGCGGGAGTTCCCGCGGCCG
>VGIW01000019.1 GCA_016867715.1 Candidatus Eisenbacteria bacterium
AAAGAGATCCGCGGGCTGATGGTGCACAGCGGGGGAAGCTGGTTCCGCTCCGGGCGGTACCGGCCGCGCTGGCTCGAGAAGGACTTGGAGCAGGTCATCCACCGCTACGGAAACCTGGGCCACCTCGAGGCGCGGGTCGCGGAGAAGCAGGTGACCTGGAGCGGCGACCGCCGCACCGTCGACATCCGCGTCGTGCTCGACGAAGGAGCTCGGACGATCCTCGATTCGATTCGACTCGAAGGGCTTCCCGACATTCCGGCGGAGGAGATCCTCGCGCGCCTCTCTCTCGCCGAGGGAAAGGCGTACAACCGGGAGCTTCTCAGCCGAGACCGCGCCCGTATCCAGACGCTTCTCGCCGAACGCGGCTATGCAGAGGCGAGCGTCGAGGAGGAGGAGACGATCGAGGGAGCGCGAGCGCGCCTTCTCTTCCGCGTCGATCCGGGACCCCGCGTTTGGGTCGGTGCGATCACCGTCGCCGGAACCGAAACGACGCGGGAGCACTTCGTGCGCCGAGAGCTGGTCTTTCGGGAGGGGGATTGGTTTCGGCGGGGGAGCCTCCTCGACAGCCGCGACCGGATCTTCCGGACCGGGTTCTATGCGAACGTCGCGATCTTCCGCGAGCCGCTCACCGAGGAGAACACGGTCCCGATCCGGGTCGAAGTGCGAGAGAAGAACGTCCGCTCGTTCGGGTTTGGAGGCGGCTTCGGAACGGAGGATCGCTTCCGAGCGTCGCTCGACTGGAGCAACCGGAACTGGCTTCGCAGCGGCAAGCGTCTCGCCTTCGAGGTGGTCTTCTCCGACCTCTACTCGGACCGGCCGATCGAGCAAAAACACGAGGTCAGCTTGATCGAACCGTGGATGTTTCGCACGCGGACCGTCGGCCTCTGGAAAGTGTCCCACGAGCGTTTGAACATCGAGAACTTCACGATCCGGGAGGAGGGGACGGCGGACCGCGTGGTCGCGCGCTATCGATTGAACGAGACGACCGCGAGCTTCTCCCTTTCGAGGGAGTTCAGCCGGATCGCGAAGGGATCGGTGGTCTACTCCTTCGAGTACGCCGAGGCGGCGGATCCGACCGAACCGGTCGACCCGGAGCTCCTCGAGCCGGACGTGACCCGAAGCCTCGGGATCGTGTTGGAGCGGGACGGACGCGATCACCTTCTCGACCCGTCGCGCGGAACGCGCGCTCACGCGAACGTCGAGCTCGCCGGGAGCGTGCTCGGCGGGGACAATGAGCTCGTCAAGGGGGTGTTTGGCGGAACCGCCTATCGGAAGCTCGGCGAGAGGGTCGTTCTCGCGGGACGCCTGCAGGCCGGGTCGATCCGCTCTCTCGCCGGGGACGGCGCGCTCCCCGACTACAAGCGCTTCCGTTCCGGCGGCGCGAACACGATCCGGGGCTACCGAGAGGACACGATCGGTCCGGGGAACCATCTGCTTCTGTCCAGCGTCGAGCTCCGGCTCCGGCTCTTCTGGCGCCTGGGATGCGTTCTTTTCGCGGACGGAGGAAACGCCTGGGAGGATCTGGGCAGAATCCGCGGGAACGACTGGCGCGTTCGCGCGGCCGAGTCGGAGGTCGCCGTCGACGATTTCCGCTACGGCGTCGGCGCGGGCATCCGTCTCTACACGCCGGTCGGGCCGCTTCGGATGGACTACGGGCGCAAGGTGAAGCCGCGCATCACCGAAACGGGGAAGCGCGAATCGGATTCGGTCCTACACTTCAGCATCGGGCAGGCGTTCTGAGATGGCGCAAGGTCGAAAGATTCTTCATACGGCAATCGTCGCGGTCCTTCTGATCGGAGGGCTCGCCGTCGTCGGGACGCTTCGCCGCTCGTACATCGCCGAGACGGCGCATGGGACCCTCGAGCGCAAGGTCTCGGGGGCGCTCGGCGCCGACGTGCGGATCGGGCGGCTCGGGGGTCCCATCGTGAGCGGGATCGTCCTCGAGAACGTCACGGTGCGGACGGAGGGAGGAACCGAAATCCGCCTCGCCCGCGTCGAGGCGCGCTACTCCCCGTGGGAGCTCGTCCGCGCGCCGCGGATGCTGCGGGAGCTCCGCGTCGAGCGGCCGCGCGTCCGCATCGTCCGCGGCGAAGGCGAGGGCGAGCGGGCGGGAACTCGGTTTCCTGCGCTCCCCGTCGGCGCCGAACGCGTCGTCATCGAGGGCGGGGAGATCGAGGACCGTGCCTTCACGGCGGACGGCCTTGCGCTCGAGGGGTCCCTTCGCCCGGAGGGAGGGAGCGCGCATCTCGCGATCGATTCTCTCCGCGCGGCGATCGCCCTCCCCTCGCGGCGACCGATCCCGCTTCGCGCGGAGGGGACGGCGGTCCTCGGGCCCGCTGAGGCCTGCTCGCTTCGGATCGCGATCGAAGCCGCGGGAAGTCTCGTCCGCCTCGCGGGTGACTTCGCGCTCCTTTCTCCCGTTCGCGGGGAAGGCGAGGTCGCTTTCTCGCCGCTCGACGCGGGGGAGCTTCTCCGTTCGCTGGGGGCGGCCGACGAGGTCGAGGAGAGCCGCTGGGAAGGGAGCCTTCGGTTCGATGGAACGCCGGGCGCGCTCGCGTTCGAGCTGCAGGCATCGGGAGCGCTGCGCGGCCTCCCCATCGAGAACCTGCGCGCGAGGGGAAGGCTTCAAGAACGACGCATCGAGCTCGCGAGCTTGCGCGCGGAGACGAACGGCGCCGCGATCGAGGGGGAAGGGTTCCTCGACCTCGCGAACGGCGGGGAAAGCCGGATCGCGCTCTCCTTCACGCACATCGATCCGGCCCGTTTCGTGGACGCGCTTGCGGAACGCCCCCCGTCGGATCTCAACGGATCCTTGCTCTGGACCGGGAGCGGGCAGGATCTCGGGAGCCTCAAGGGCCGGATCGCGCTTCGTCTTGGAGAATCCCTCGCCGCGGGCGCGCGCGTGAGGGAAGCGAGCGTCGCGGGGAACGTCGTGAAGGGGGGGGTCTCGATCGACGAGAGCGTCGTCCGGATGACCGCGGCGGAGATCCGCTTCGGCGGGTTCGCCGGCTTCGACGGCGCGCTCGAGGGGCGGGTCGATGCGTCGATCCCCTCGCTCGGCGAGTTCCGCGCGTGGTCGGGGCTCGATTCTCTCGCCGGCTCGGCGCGCGCCTCCGTTCGAGTGGGGGGGAGCGCGGCGAGGATCCGCGCAGAGGGCTCTCTCGAGGTTGCGGACGGAGCGGTCGGCCCGCTCGGCTTCCGCGATCTCGTCTTGGACGGGTGGGTGTCGAACCAAAGCGGGAAGCTCGAGGGACGGTTCGCGGCGATCGTGCGCGAGGGATCCGTGGGGGATCGAGCCTTCGACTCGACGACGGCGACGGTCCGAATCGAAGAGGCGACGCTCCGCCTCGAGGAGATGATCGCCTCACGGGGAACGTGGGAGATCCGCACCTCGGGTCTTTTGGCGCGCGAAGGAACATCCGAGCTTCTCCTTCTGGAGGAGACGGCCCTGCTTCATGAGGACACGGTCCTCGTCGAGCCGGAACGCCTCGCCGTGCGAAGAGAGAGAGGATCGATCGTTCTTGAGCCGGTTCGCTTCGCGTTCGGCGGGGGCTTCGTCTCCGCGCGCGCGACGAGGGACGAGAAGGGGGCGATCGACGCGGAGCTCCGGGTGGAACACGCGGCGTGCGGCCGCCTCGCCGGCTTTCTTCCCGTGCCGGCGGAGCTTCTCGCATCGCTCGACCTCGAAGCGGCCTACTCGAAGTCGGACAACGCGCGCGAGGCTTCGCTCCGCTTCCGTTCGCGTCCACCCGGAACTCCCGATTTCCCGTTCGTCGAGGTCGAGGGGGCGGCGCGGCTCCTCGGGGCGGATGTCTTCATCGACTCGGCTCTCGCGCGAGGGTTGGGCGGGGAATCGACCCTCCGCGCCGAGGGGGTGATTCGCGGGCTGGGCGGCGGCGAGGAGAGCCTTTCGCTCGCGTTTCGGGCGGGCGGGCTTCCGATGCGCGATCTCCGTTTTCTATCGGAGGGACTTGATGACCTGGAAGGAAACCTCGACGCGGAAATCCGGATCGAGGGCGCGATCCGACGCCCAACGATCGATGCGGTTCTCTCGGCCGAGGGGATGTCCTTCCGCGGGTACCCGCTCGGCGCGGTCTTCGCCGACTCGGCGCGACTCGATGAGGACGGTCTTTCCTTCTCGCTCCGGTTCGACTCGAATCGAGGCGAGGCGAACCGGGCGCGAGGGCGCATCCCGCTGCGGGTCTCGTTCCATCCGGCGTCGGTCGTGTTTCCGGAGAGCGAGCCGATTGAGATCGAGCTTCGCGTTCCCCGCGGGGACCTTCGATCGCTCGCGCTTCTCGCGGGACGCGGGGACGAGGCGATCGGCGAGTTCTCGCTCGATGGGAGGTTCTCGGGTACGCGCGCGAACCCGAAGCTGGACGGCGTGTTCGAGATCCGCGACGGGCTCATCTTTCCTGCGGGGATGTCCCTCTCGCTCGACCGCGTGAACGCCCGCTGCCTTCTCGACGAGGGTTTCCTCACGATCACGTCCTTCGAGGCCCGGTCGGGGGATCGGGGGCGCTTGAACGCATGGGGGACGATCGATCTGGTCGGGTTCCTGCCGGCGGCCTACGAGGTCCGATTCCACGCGAGCGAGTACGACGTCGTTCTGGCCGACGAGGTGGAGATGACGTTCGACGGGGATCTTCTTCTCGTTCCCGATCCCGCGATCCTCAAGAGGCCCGTTCCCCACGTCTCGGGGGAGATCTCCGTTCGGGGAGCGCTCATCGGGACCGAGTTCGGCTCGGAGGCCGAGGGGGCCCCGTCGATCCTCGATGCGACGGACGACCCGGAATGGACCTGCGACGTGGTCCTGCACGTGCCTCGAAACCTTTGGATACGAAACAACCTCGTGGATATCGAGCTCGAGGGAGAGGCCGCGGTGCGGCGCTCCGATCAGGGCCTCGGCGCGCTCGGACGGTTCGAGATCTTGCGGGGGAGCTACTACATCTATCCGAACGAGTTCCGTATCGAGACGGGAGAGATCAGCCTCGCCAACCCGGACGACCTTCGCGAGGCGACGATCGACATCACCGCCCGAACGGAGGTGATGGGAGAGAAGATCCGCATCCGGGCGTACGGCACGGCGGAGGATCTCCGCGTGGAGCCGACGTCCGAATCCGGCTACACGGAAGGGGAGATTCTCGCCATGCTCGCCCTCCGCGCGCGCCCGGAGGAGGAGGTCCGCTCGGGCGACGTCCTCTCCTCGTGGGCCCGGACGCTCGCCGGCCGCGTGAGCCGAGAGATGACGCGCGGGCTCGGCGACATCGGAACGATCGAGATCGGGACGAGCGAGGAGCTTCCGGAGCTTCGCTACGGGAACTACGTATCGAGCGACCTCTACGTCGGCTTCTCGCAGAAGATCGATACGGGGTTCTATCGTCCCGAGAAAGAGAGAAGCCCGACGCGTGAGTATCTCGCGATTCCGGATCGCGAGGTCCGCGTCGAGTATCGGGTCCGCCGCTCGCTCCTCGTCGAGGGCGAGGTGGGAACGCTTCGCAACGGAAACCGCTTCTTGAACCTCGACCTCAAGGTGCGCGTCCCTTACTAAGCGAAACGGACGAATGAGCAAGGACGCCCTCGAGAAGGACCTGAACCCCGAGCAGCTCGAGGCGGTGCGCCACGAGGGAGGGCCCCTTCTCGTTCTCGCGGGGGCGGGGAGCGGAAAGACCCGTGTCCTTACGCATCGCTTCGCTCGCCTCGCCGGCGCCGGCGGAGTCCCGCCGGGACGCATCCTCGCGGTGACGTTCACGAACAAAGCGGCGGGGGAGATGCGCGAGCGGATCGAGAAGCTCATCGGCCCGCTCCCCTATCGTCTTTGGGTCGGGACGTTCCACTCGATCGGGGTTCGGATTCTCCGGCGAAGCGGCGAGGCGCTCGGCATTCGTTCCGACTTCGCGATCCTGGACGCGGAGGATCAAAGGCGGCTCGTGAAAGCGGTCTGCCGGGAGCAGGGACTCGATCCGAGCGCCGAGCGCGTGGAGAGCGCCCTCGCGACGATCCGAAGGCGAAAGGGGTGCTTCCCTCGGGAAGAAGGGGAGAACCGGAGGGGCAGGCGCGCGTCGGACGGGGATTTCCTCTTCCCTTTCTACGAGTCGGCCCTCAGGCGCCTGAATGCTTTGGACTTCGATGATCTCCTCGCGTGGCCGGTCCGGCTCTTCCTCGAAAGAGAGGACGTGCTCCGCCTTCACGCCTCCCGCTTCGAGCACGTGCTCGTCGACGAGTTCCAGGACACGAATCGGATCCAGAACGAGATGATCCGGCTTCTCTCCTCGGTTCACGGGAACGTCTGCGCGGTCGGGGACGACGATCAATCGATCTACGGATGGAGGGGGGCGGATGTCGGGAACATCCTTCGGTTCGAGGAGAGCTTCCCCGGGGCGCGCGTGATCCGCCTCGAGAGGAACTATCGGTCGACCTCGGCGATCTTGGAGGCGGCGCACGCGGTCATCCGGAACAACCGCGGGCGGCGCGGAAAGAAGCTTTGGACCGAAAGGAAGGGGGGAGAGCCGGTCGGGCTCTTCCGCCTCCGGAGCGAGCGGGAGGAGGGGCTTTTCATCGCGGAGGATGTGGGGGCGCGCCTCCGCGCGGGACTCGGCCGGCCCGGCGACTTCGCGGTCTTCTACCGGACGAACGCGCAGTCGCGCGCGATCGAGGACGCGTTTCGCGCCCTCGCCATTCCGTACACGATCGTGGGCGGAACGCGTTTCTACGAGCGGAAGGAAGTGAAGGACGTTCTCGCCTACCTCCGCCTCCTCGTGAACCGGAGGGACGACCTCTCTTTCGAACGGGTGCTGAACGTCCCGCCTCGCGGCATCGGCGAGAGAACGCGCGAACGATTGAAGGCGTTCGCGGCGGCTCACGGGCTTCCCCTTCTCGATGCGTGCGAGCGCGCCGGCGCGATCGACGGGCTCGCGAAGCGCGGGGCGGATCTTCTCGAGGAGTTCGCGCGGCGGCTCGCCCGTTTCCGGAGGAGAAGCGAGGAGGCGGCGCCCCACGTCGCGGCGCGGGAGATCGTCGAGGAACTCGGTCTCGACGCGATGCACGAGGAGAAGGACGAGCTTCGTGGGGAAGCGCGCGCGGAGAACGTGCGCGAGTTCATCTCGGCGATCGCCGACTACGAGGCGCGGAATCCCGAGGGGACGCTCGCCGACTTTCTTGGCGAGGTCTCGCTCCTCACCGATCTCGACTCGTGGGAGGAGAGCCGGGACGCGGTCACCCTCATGACGCTTCATAACTCAAAGGGTCTCGAGTTTCGCCGCGTCTACATTGCGGGGGTCGAGGAAGGGCTCCTTCCGCATCTCCTCTCGACCGAGCGGGACGAGCACGTGGAGGAGGAGCGGAGGCTATTCTATGTCGGCCTCACGCGCGCGAAGGACCGGGTCACGCTCACGCACGCGTCGAGCCGCCTTCGATTCGGGGAGATCGCTCCGTGTTCCTCCTCGCGCTTCCTCGAGGAGATCCCGTCCCACATGATCGACGGGCACCGGCTCGCCGGCAAAGGAAGCGCGCGCGCCCGGACGAATCGCAGCGATCGCGACACGAGCGAAGAGGTCTTTCCCGAGTACGAGAACGAGTCGCAGGAGGCGGTTCCGTTCCGGGCCGGCGACCGGATCCGGCACGCCGTCTGGGGGGAGGGGCGGGTCACGGGCGTCCAAGGATGCGGGGCCGACACGAAGCTCACGATTCGGTTCGCGCCGGGGTTCTCGAAGAAGATCCTCGTCCGCTTCGCGAGTATCGAGAGGATCGGGCGGTGATCCGGCGCGAAGAATGGGATGTAATGGGGACCCGTAACTTGTTCCCCAAAAACTACGTACAGCGAGCGTCTCGGGTGCTTTCGAGCGGGCGGAATCCCCTTGCGGAGGATGCGCGGGGTGTGTAGAATCGAACCGAAAGAAAAGGCGAGTCCTTCGGGGCGGGGTGCAAGTCCCCACCGGCGGTGACAGCCCGCGAACGGAGATTCTCTCTCCGCCGATCCGGTGAAAATCCGGGGCCGACCGTGAGAGTCGGGATGGGAGAAGGACGGCGTGCGCCGCGCGTCGGCGCGCGCGTCGTGTCGTGCCCCGTGGGAGACCGCCCGCGGGGCGTTTTGTATGGGTGGAAATGCGCGCACGAGAAGCTTCGGTACTACCGGAGGATCGGCGACGAGCCCCTGGATGAACGAAGCGCTTCGGCTCGCGCGAAAGGGGCGCGGGACGACCTCCCCGAACCCGATGGTCGGCGCGGTCGTGGTCCGGAGCGGGCGGATCGTGGGGCGCGGCTATCACCGGCGCGCGGGAGGCCCGCACGCGGAAGTCTTCGCCCTCGAGGAGGCCGGTCCGCGCGCGCGCGGGGCGGATCTCTACGTGACGCTCGAGCCGTGCTGCCACCAGGGGCGGACCGGCCCGTGCACAGAGAGGATTCGCGCGGCGGGGATCGCGCGCGTCCAAGCCGCGATCCTCGATCCGGCGCCGCAGGTGAACGGCCGCGGCGTTCGCATTCTTCGGAGGGCGGGGATTCCGGTCGCGGTCGGCGACGGAGCGGCGGAAGCTTCACGGCTCAACGAAGCGTATCTTCTTCGCGTCGCCCTGAGACGGCCTTGGGTCGACCTCAAGATGGCGGCGACGCTCGACGGGAAGACGGCGGACGCGCGCGGGCGGTCGCGGTGGATCACGGGCGAGGAGGCCCGCCTGCGCGTCCACGAGCTCCGCTGGGGAACGGACGCGGTCCTCGTCGGCGCGGGCACCGTGCGCGCCGACGATCCTCTTCTCACCGCGCGGCTCGGAAAGAGAACGCGCGAGCCGCTCCGCGTGGTGCTGGACGGCGATCTCCGGCTCCGCGTCGGAGCGCGTGTTCTCGCAGCGGGCGATCCCTCGCGCGTCCGGATCTTCGCGGCGAGGGGCGCGCCGGCGGCGAAGAGGCGGGCGCTGGAAACGCGCGGCGCGGTCGTTCGGACCCTCCCGGCGCTCGCCTCGGGTCGCGTTTCTCTCCTCCGCGTCCTTCGGGCGCTCGCGGCGGAGGGGGTGAACCGAGTGCTGGTCGAGGGGGGGAGCACGGTCGCGGGCGGCTTTCTCCGCGAGGGGCTCGTCGATCGCCTGCATCTCTTCCTCGCGCCCAAGGCGATCGGACGAGGCAAGGGTCTCTTCGAAAGCCTCGGTTCGATTCCGCTCGAGCGCGCTCTCCGCTTCTCGATCGAGGAGACGAGGCGCGCGGGGGAGGATCTCGAGATTCGCCTCGTGAGGAGTGAGTGATGTTCACCGGCCTCATCGAGGAGGTGGGACGCATCCGCCGCACGGCGCGGCGGGGCGGCGCCCTCCGCCTGGAGATCGAGGCCTCGTTCGGCGAAGGCCTCGCGATCGGCGAATCGGTCGCGGTGAGCGGCGTCTGCCTCACGGTGCACGAGAAGGGTCCCGGCTTCTTTCGGGCGGACGTCGTGCGGGAGACGGTCGAGCGCACCTATCTCGGAAGGCTCCGCGAGGGGGCCCCGGTCAATCTCGAGCGCGCTCTCCGCGCGGGAGACCGTCTTGGAGGCCACATCGTGCAGGGACACGTCGACGGCGTCGGAACGATCGTCTCGCTCCGCGACGAGGGAGAAGGGAAGCGGATGACGATCCGCCACCCGGACGGCCTCGCGAGATACTTCGTGTCGAAAGGTTCGGTCGCCCTCGACGGAGCGAGCCTCACGATCGCCGCGGCAAAGAACGGTCTTCTCGAGGTCGCCCTCGTCCCCTTCACCCTCGAAAGGACCGTGTTCGGACGGAAGCGCCGGGGGGATCCGGTGCATGTGGAAGCGGACGTGATCGGCAAGTACGTTGAACGGATGGCGCGGCCCGAGAGCCGCGCCCGGAAACGTTTGTGGGAGAACGGCGATGCGTGAACGGAAGGACGAGGGGATCTTCGCCTCGATCCCCGAGGCGGTCGAGACGATCCGGCGCGGCGGGATGGTGATCGTCGTCGACGACGAGGCCCGGGAGAACGAGGGGGATCTCATCATGGCGGCGGAGAAGGTGACGCCTGAGGCGATCAACTTCTTCTCGAAGGAGGCGCGCGGCCTCATCTGCGTCCCCCTCACGGAGAAGCGGTGCGAGGAGCTCCATCTCGAACCGATGGTGAACCGGAACACGGCCAAGCACGGGACGCGGTTTTCGGTCTCCGTGGACGCGCTCCACGGAACGACGACCGGAATCTCCGCGTTCGACCGGGCGCGGACGGTGGAGATTCTCGTCGATCCCGCGAGCCGTCCGGAGGACCTCGCGAGGCCGGGGCACATCTTTCCTCTCACCGCGGCGGACGGGGGCGTTCTTCGACGGGCCGGGCACACGGAGGCGGCGGTCGATCTCCCGCGCCTCGCCGGCCTCTCGCCCGCGGGGATTCTCTGCGAGATCCTCGCCCCGGACGGAACGATGGCGCGCGTCCCCGATCTCGCTGAGATGGCGCGCCGCCACCGTCTCCCGCTCGTCACGATCGCCGACCTCATCGAGTACCGCCTGGGGCTGGATTCGCTCGTCGAGGAGGTCGAGAGCACCATCCTTCCGACGGCGAACGGGTCCTTTCAGCTGCATTTGTTCGAAGATCAAGTGAACTTCCAGACGCATCCGGCCCTTGTGCTCGGCGACGTCGACGGAGACGAGCCGGTCCTCGTCCGCGTCCACTCGGAGTGCCTGACGGGGGACGTCTTCGGTTCTCTCCGCTGCGACTGCGGCGAGCAGATGCGGGCCGCGCTCGCCCGGATCGGGCGCGAAGGGCGCGGGGTCTTCCTCTACATGAGGCAGGAGGGGAGGGGGATCGGGCTCAAGGAGAAGGTGCGCGCGTATCACTTGCAGGATAAAGGGTTCGACACGGTCGAGGCGAACGAGAAGCTCGGGTTCCCGCCGGACCTCCGGAACTACGGTTTCGGCGCGCAGATCCTCCGGCGTCTCGGGGTCCGCAAGATCCGTCTTCTCACGAACAACCCGCGGAAGATCGTCGGCCTTCAGGCGTACGGGCTCGAGGTGGTGGAGAGGCTCCCGATCGAGATCGAGCCGAACGATCTGAACCGGCGCTATCTTCAAGCGAAAAAGACGAAGCTGGGGCATCTCTTGGACTCCGCCGGCGAGGCGGGGGCGAAGAGCGCGAGCCCTGGATGATGCACGCGTTTTCGTCGCGAGGACGCGGAGCGCGTGCCGAGAGGCCGACCTGGACGAGCCGCTCCCGGAAACGTAGTCTCGGCACTACGCTCTAGGAAGCGGCGACGGAAGGAAGGCCTCCCCGGCCGGGATCCGCGTCCGCAGTAGGAAATGCGTGCATCATCCAGGGCAAGGAGGGAAAAATGCCGCGCATGGTGGAAGGCCGGCTGGACGGCTCAGGGAAGAAGTTCGGGGTCGTCGTGAGCCGGTTCAACGATTTCGTGGGAAGGCGACTCGTGGACGGCGCCGTCGATTGCTTTCTTCGGCACGGAACCGCGAGCGACGCCGTCACGGTGGTTCGGGTTCCCGGCTCGTTCGAGATCCCGTTTCAGGCGAAGCGCCTCGCGGAATCCGGGAAGTTCGACGCGGTCATCTGCCTCGGCGCGGTGATCCGCGGGGAGACGCCCCATTTCGATTATGTGGCGGGAGAGGTCGCGAAGGGGATCGCGCGGGTCGGGCTCGAGACCGGCGTGCCGGTCATCTTCGGCATCGTGACGGCCGAGTCGATCGAGCAGGCGATCGAGCGGGCCGGCGCGAAGGAAGGGAACCGGGGCTGGGACGCGGCGCTCGCCGCGATCGAGATGGCGAACCTCGCGGGGGAAGGTCTCGGATAGTGGGGAAGCGTCGTCGCGGGCGCGAGCTGGCGCTCAAGATCCTCTATCGCCTCGACGTGACGGGAGAGGGATGGGAGGAGGTGAGGGATCGGCTCGAGGAGTACGAGAAGCCGGAGACGGTGCGCCTCTTCGGCATGCGTCTCATCGAAGCGGTCCTCCTTCACCGCGAGGCGATCGATCGGATCCTCGGCGAGGCGGCGGTCAACTGGGACGTTCGACGGATGGCGCATATCGACCGGAACATCCTGCGGGTCGCGCTCGCGGAGTACCTCGTGCTCGGCGAGACGCCGGCGCCGGTCGTGATCGACGAGGCGATCGAGATCGCTGCGCGCTACTCGACCGATGATTCCGGCGCGTTCGTGAACGGGATCCTGGACCGGATCGTGCGCGCGCTTTCGCCCGGCTCGCTCGCCGCGCCGGCGCCCGAGAAGGAAACGCCTCGCCCGCGGCCCGATTGACCCCCTTTCGGCGCGTGTGCTATTTTCCGGCGGGTCCGAGTCGTGCGCCGGAACGGGGACGGGATCGCCATCGGCAACCTTCGCATTCTCGTGGTCAACTGGCGCGACTGGAAGAACCCGGAGGCGGGCGGCGCCGAGGTGCATCTCCAGGAGATCTTCGGGCGGATCGCCGCGCGCGGGCACGAGGTGACGGTTCTCGCCCACCGGTTCGCGGGGAGCGCCGCGGAGGAGACCGCGGACGGCATGCGCGTGCTCCGGATCGGCGGGAAGTTCGACTTCAACTTCCACGTGATCCCGTTCGTTCGACGGCGGCGATCGATGGGCCGTTACGATGTCGTGGTCGAGGACCTGAACAAGCTCCCCTTCTTTCTCCCCTTCGCCGCGAGGGAACCGGTGGGCGCGATCCTCCATCACTTTTTCGGAAGCTCGATCTGGAAGGAGACGAATCCCCTCTTCGCGAGCTATGTCTCGCTCGGCGAACGGTTGGTGCGCCGGCTCTATCGCAGCGTTCCTTTCTGCGCGGTGAGCGAATCGACGGCCGCCGAGCTGGAGGCCGGGGGAGTCCCACGCTCCCGAATCCGCGTGATCCACAACGCGGTCGATCACGAGACGTGCTTCCCCGATCCGAATGTTTCGCGCGTGAAGGGGCGGATCGCCTACCTCGGGCGTGTGAAGAGATACAAGGGGATCGATCACCTTCTCGCCGCGCTCGCCCGCATCCGCGAGGAGATCCCCGAGGCGCACCTTGTGATTGTGGGGCGGGGGGACGACACGCCGCGCCTCATCCGGATGACGCGCCGGCTCGGCCTCGAGAAACGAGTGACGTTCGCCGGCTTCGTCGACACGGAGACGAAGGTGAGGCACCTTCGCGAGGCGGAGGTCGTCGTAACGCCGTCGCCGAAGGAGGGATGGGGCGTCACCACGATCGAGGCGAACGCGTGCGGGACCCCGGTCGTCGCGAGCGACGCGCCGGGGCTTCGGGATGCGGTGAGGGACGGGGTGACCGGGCTTCTCTTCCCCTACGGAGACGCGTCGGCGCTCGCGGACCGGCTCCGCCGAATCCTTCGGGACGATGCGCTCCGCGAGAGGCTCTCGCGCGCCGCGATCGATTGGGCGGCCCGCTTCCGCTGGGAGCGCTCCGCCGAGGAGATGACGGATTGGCTCGAAAGCGTGGCGGCCCTCGGCCGCCGGTAGGCGCTGCGCCGAGCCGCGCGGGGCGGGGAGCGCTCCTCGCCCTTCTCGTGATCGGCGGTCTTCTTCTCGCGTTCTACTCGAGAAACCTCGTCGGGTTCCCGGGAGAACGGACCTTCTTCTGGGAGGACTTCCTCGAGCAGAACTACCCGTACCGGGCGTTCCACGCCGAGGAGCTCCGCGCCGGGCGCTTCCCCTTCTGGAACCCGTACCAGTTCGGCGGCATGCCTTTCGCCGCGGACGTTCAGGCGTCGGTCTTCTATCCATTAAACGTTCTTCTCGCCCTCTTCGTGACGAGCGGACGGCTCGCGCCGGTCTGGGTGGAGGCGCTGAGCGTCTTTCATGCTCTCCTCGGGGGGTTCTTCCTGTATCTCTTGGTCCGCTTTCGAACCTCGTGCACGTATGCCTCGATCGTCGCGGGGGTGAGCTGGGCGCTCTCCGGCTTCTTCGTCGTGCGGATGATCCATCTGAACGTCCTCTCGGTCGTCGTGTGGCTTCCCCTTCTTCTCCTCCTTCTCCTCGTCGCGATCGAAAGGCGCTCGCTCGCCGCCGCGCTCCTCGCGGGGGTCGTTCTCGGGATCTCGTTCCTCGGGGGATCGCCCCAGTTCTCGCTTTTCATTCTTCTCGCGCTCCTCCTCCTCGCCGCGCACGAGACGGTCGTTCCGCGCGCGGGAAGAGGCGCGGCCCGGTTCGCTCCGTTCGGGTTTCTCGCGGTCGCGGCCCTCGTCGGCCTCGGCCTCGCCGCCGTGCAGCTCCTCCCTTCCGCGGAGCTCGCCGGGCTCTCGCTTCGGACCGAGCTCACGTACGAGAAGGCGAGCGAGTGCAGCTTCGGACCCGCGAGCTTCGCGACGCTTCTCGTCCCTCACGTGTACGGGCGCTACTTCGGCGGCGCCGGGAGCGGCTACTGGGGACCGGGGCGCTACTACGACTACTGGGAACTGTGCGCCTACGCGGGGAGCGTCGTTCTTCTTCTCGCGGCGTGCGCGATCATCTATCGCCCGCGCGATCGGAGCACGGTCTTCTTCGTTCTCCTCGCCCTCTTCGGACTTCTTCTCGCTCTCGGACGATACGGTCCTCTTCATCCTTTGTTCTTCAAGCTTCTCCCGGTGTACGACCGGTTCCGCTGCCCCGGGCGGGTGATCTTCCTCTCCGGTCTCGCCCTTTCCTTTCTCGCGGGACAGGGAGCGCGCCTTCTCGGAGAAGTCCCCGTCCGAGGGCGCCGGTGGGCGCTCGCGGGCGTCGCGGGTTTCCTCGCCGCCGCGGGGACGATCGGATACCTCACCGGGCGCCCGGACGGTGGCGCGATCGGAACGAGGATTCCCTCCGATGCGGGGTCGACCGCGCTCCGCTCGTACGCGCTCTTCCTCGCCTTCTTCGTTCCCGCAGCCCTCCTCGTCCTTCGATGGGCGTTTGGAAGAAGTCCCCTGTCGCGGCGGGCGAGAGGGGCGCTTCTTCTCCTTCTCGCGGCGGAGCTCTTCGCGCTCGGCTACGGGTTCAACGACGGGAAGACCGATCCCGATCGGTACTACCGGGGCGAGACCGCGATGCTCGATCTCCTCCGAACGGAATCCGAGGGAGGCCTCTACCGCGTGAAGACCCGCGCGGACGAGGGGATGGTCCTTCCGAGAAACATGGGGAGCGTGAACCGAATCCCGAGCGCCGACGGGTACAACCAGCTCAAGCTGCAGCGTTACGAAGACCTCCAGGTGGGCGGGCATGTTTCCCTCGCACGCTTCTTGGATCTTCTCGGCATCCGGATCTACGCGTCCTACGATCGAGACGCGCGCACGCTGCGCCTCGCGCGGAACGAGGACTGTCTTGCGAAAGCGTGGTTCGTTGGCGAGGCGGAGGTTCACGAGAACCCGCGCGCTCTTCTCGATCGGCTTGGAGCGGAGGCGTTCGATCCGCGCCGGACGGTCCTTCTCGAGGAAGAGATGGACGCGCCGGGCGGAGGGAGCGGTTCTGCGACGGTGACCGCGTGGGGCCCGAATCGAATCGAGGTGGAGGCGACGGCCGACGGTCCCGGCTACCTCGTTCTCGGAGAGATCGCGTACCCGGCGTGGCGCGCGCGCGTGGACGGCGACGAGCGGCCCGTTCTTGCCGCGAACCGCGCCCTCCGCGCGGTGCGGCTCGAGGAAGGGCGCTCGACCGTCGTCTGGGAGTATCGCTCGGCGAGCTTCCGCACGGGCGTAGTCGTCGCGCTGGCGACGCTCCTCACCGCCGCCGTTGTTCTCTTTGCCTTCTGCCCGCGCCGGAAAGACGGAATCCGCGCGGTGTGGAGAGCGCTGAACCGGGGAGGAGCCGAGTGATGGCGGGTGCGAGGCGGGCGCTCCTCTTTCTCGCGAAGGCGGTCTTCAGCTTTCTTCTCCTCTACCTTCTTCTTCGAGGAGGAACGTGGGAGCGGGTCGTCGCGCTCGCGCGGGAGAATTTCCTCGCGGGACCCCTCGTCGTCGCACTCGTCGCTTTCGCGATCAGCAACGTCCTCGGCGGCCTCCAGTGGCACATCCTCCTCCGCGGGCAAGGGATACGCATCGGCTTTTCTCGAGCCGTAAACCTTTATTTCGTCGGTCTTTTCTTCTCGAACTTCCTCCCGGCGAACATCGGGGGGGATGTGGTGAAGATCGTCGACGTCTATCGCTCGACCGGTAGGGGCGGGGGAGCGGTCGCGGCGACGATGATGGACCGCGCGATCGGCCTGGCCACGCTCGCCGCCATGTCGTGCGCGGCCGGCGCGGCCGTTCTTCCCGCGCTCGGTCCGCGTCCGGTCCTTCTTCTCGTCCCTCTCTTCTTTCTCTTCTTCGTCGGCCTTTGCCTCATGTTCCTCAGCCGGCGGGTGGGAGCGCTCCTCCTCAAGCTCGTGCGGCTTCTTCCGGCGGCGTCGGTGCGGACGAAGGGGGAGTCGATTCTCGCGGCGGTGATCCAGTACCGGGAGAAGCGCCGGGCGCTCATCGACGCGCTCGCTGTCTCGATTCCGGTGCAGGCGCTTCGCATTCTCGTCCACTACTGGGCGGCCCTCTCCCTCGGCATCCACGTTCCTCCGGTCTACTTCTTCCTCTTCATCCCGATGATCGCCGTCCTCATCGCCCTTCCGATCTCGATCAACGGGATCGGCGTGCGCGAAGGATTCACCGTCCTCTTCTTCGCGATGGCGGGGATCGACCGGGAGCAGGCCTTCTCGATCTCGTTCCTCGCGTTCCTCGTCGGGGTCGCCGTGAGCCTCGCGGGGGGCGTTCTCTATCTCGTGCGGACTTTTCAGAAGGGCCCGCGCGGCGGGAGAGGCGCGGGGTTGCGCGGGGACGGCGAATCGGTCTAAACTTCGGCGTTTCGAAGGGAAGCGCCGGGGAATCCCCTCTGTCGTGGAGAGCGCGCCTTGGAGAGCGTCTTCGGAGAGCGGAAATCGGGGGGCGCGCCGGAGGGGGCCCGGGCGGACCGGATCGTCGGCCTTCTCCTCTTCGTGTTCGTGCTCGCCGTCTACACGATCACGCTCGCCCCGACCGTTGCCTTTTGGGACACGGGCGAGTTCATCGCCGCCTCCTCCATCCTCGCGGTTCCCCACCCCCCGGGGACCCCGCTCTACATCCTGCTGGGACGCCTCTTCTCGCTCGTGCCCGCGTCTTCCGTCGCGGTTCGCGTCAACATGCTCTCGGCGATCCCAGGTGCCCTCGCGATCCTTTTTCTTTATCTCGCGCTTCTCATCATCGGGAAGAGCCTTCTCCCGCGGGAGCCGGATTCCGCCGATCGCTGGCGGCTCCGATTCGGCGCGGCGGGGGGAGGGCTCTTCGCCGCGTTCGGGAAGACCTGTTGGATCAACGCGACCGAAGCCGAGGTCTACGCGCCGAGCCTCTTCTTCATTGCCCTCGGCATGTGGATGCTCCTCCGGTGGTCCGAAAGACGGCCGGAAGAACGGGGAAAGGGGGGCCTTCTCCTCCTCGCTTACCTGCTCTCCCTTTCGATCGGCGTTCACCTCGGCACGTACCTCGCGCTCCCCGCCTTCGTCCTCTTCGTCTTGGCAGTCGATCGGCGCGTGCTTCTCGACGCGCGGTTCCTCGCCCTCGCGGCCTTCGTGACGCTTCTCGGCCTCACGGCGCATTTCTATCTTCCGATCCGCTCGACGCTGAACCCGGTCATCGACGAGGCGAACCCGGAGACGGGAACGGCGTTTCTCGATTTCCTCCTTCGCAAGCAGTACAAGCCGAACAACCCCTTCGTGCGCCAGGCGGCGTGGGTCTTTCAGCTTCGCATGTACGGCGAGTACTTCCTTCAGCAGTACGGCCCCTTCCTCGCGGGGCTTGGGGCGGTCGGCGCCTTCTGGCACGCGCGGCGGGAGCGCCGCTCGTTTCTCCTCTACGGCGGCCTCTTCGTTCTCACGAGCGCGTTTCTCGTTTTCTACATGAACTTCACGGACCACGAGGTTCGAGACCGAGACTATTTCTTCACGCCGTCCTTCTTCCTGTGGGGGGGCTGGATGGGGCTCGGCGGCGCGGCGCTCCTCGGGCGGTTTCGCTCGCTTCTTTCGCTCGGCCGCGAAGGAGACCGGATGTTCCACGGAATCCTTGCCGCGGTTCTTCTCGTCGCGCCGCTCGGCTTCTTCGCCAGTCGATTCGACGCCCACGATCGCCGCGGGAACTACATCGCGGCCGACTACGCCTGGAACATCCTCACCTGCCTCGAGGAGAACGCGGTCCTCTTCACGAACGGGGACAACGACACCTTTCCTCTTTGGTATCTCCAGGAGGTCGAGGGAGTGCGGAAGGATGTGCGGGTCGCGAACCTGGCGCTCCTCAACACGTCCTGGTACATTTGGCAGCTGAAACATCTCGAACCGAAGGTCCCCATCGGGTATTCGGACGCCGAGATCGAGGATCTTCGCGCGTTCCGCACGCGGGACGGGAGCATCGTCGCCATCAAGGATCAGGCGGTCTTCGAGATCATCCGGGCGAACGCCTGGGAAAGACCCCTCTACTTCGCGGTCACGGTCCCGGAGCTGATGGGGCTCGACGAACGGAGGGTGCTCCGCCTCGAAGGGCTCGTCTACCGGATCGTGCCCGAGCCGCAAACCAAGTACGTGGACACGAGACGAACGGAGGAGAACCTCTGGGAGCGCTACCGGTACCGGGGGGTTCTCACGAAGGATGGGGTCCGCGACGATTCGGTGGTGAAGGACTCGAACGAGGAAAAGCTCGTGGCGAACTATGCCGCGGCCTTCAGCCGTCTCGCCATCCAGCTTCGAAACGACGGGGAGTTCGAGCGGGCGATCCGGGCGATGGAGATGACGCGGCGGATCGTCCCGCGCTATCGTGTCTACGAGGGGCTGATGGGGCCCCTCTACGCGGAGGCGGAGCGCTACGAGGACGCGGAGAGCCTGTTCGTCCGCCAGATCGGGGACTATCCCGACTCGCTTTCCCCGTATCTTGGGCTGGCGTTCGTACGCGACAAGCGGGGAAGGCAGGATGAGGCGGACAGCCTGTATCGCGAGGGGATCCGCGTTTCCCCCGCGCACCAGGAAGGGTACCTGAGGCTCTGCCGGCTGCGCCTCCAGCGGGGCGACCTCACAGGGGCGCGCGAGGTCCTTCTCGCGTGGATCGTGGCCCGGCCGGACGACGCGGCCGCGCGCGCGCAGCTTCGCGAGGTGGAGGACGCGCTGGCCCGCGGCGCGGCCGGGGATCCACCCGACGGCGAGGAGGAAACGGATGAAGGGTAGAGCGCTCGTCACCGGCGCGGCGGGGTTCGTCGGGTCGCACGTCGTGGAGATGCTTCTCGCGTCAGGCGCCGAGGTGGTCGGTGTCGACGCGTTCACCGATGCCTACGACCCGCGAATGAAGGAGGAGAACCTGAGGGAGGCGCGATCGGCGGCCGGCTTTCGTCTCGTCCGTGAGGATCTGAACGCGATCGACCTCAATCGTCTTCTCGAAGGGATCGACGTCGTCTTCCATCTGGCCGCGCAGGCGGGGGTCCGGGCGAGTTGGGGGCGCGATTTCGAGCGCTATGTGAACGCCAACATCCTTGCGACGCAGAGACTCCTCGAGGCGGCCCGCGAACAACCGATCCGCCGGTTCGTCTTCGCGTCGTCGTCGTCCGTCTACGGAGAGACCGACCGCCTCCCGGTGCGCGAGGACGCGCCCAAGAGGCCCCATTCCCCCTACGGGGTCACTAAGCTCGCCGCCGAGAACCTCGGGCACCTCTACCGGCGGAATCACGGCGTCCCTTTCGTCGCGCTACGCTACTTTACGGTGATCGGGCCGCGCCAGCGCCCGGACATGGCCCCCTATCGGCTCGTGGAGGCGGCGTTCGGCGGGGAACCGTTCCCGATCTTCGGCACGGGCGAGCAGACCCGCGACTTCACGTTCGTCGAGGATGCGGCGCGAGCCACGATCCGCGCCGGCGAACGGGAGACGGAATCCGGCGTCTTCAACATCGGCGGCGGCGCCCGGATCACGCTGAACGAAGCGATCCGTCTCGTGGAGGAGAGCGCCGGGCGTGCCGTGGCGCGCCGGAGCGCGGACTGGCAGAAGGGGGACGTGCGCGACACGTGGGCGGACTGCGCCGCGGCCGCGAGGGAGCTCGAGTTCGGCGCCTCGGTCAGCGTAAAGGAGGCGATCGAGAGGCTCGTGCGCTGGTACCGGAAGAACCGAATGCATGAGAGATAAACGATGGATGGCCGAAGCGTTTCCGTCGTGATCCCCGCGTGGAACGCGGCCGGGCGCGTCGGCCGGGCCGTACGCGCGTCCCTCGCGCAGGATGGGATCTCTCCAGCGCCCGAGGTCGTCGTCGTGGACGACGGCTCCTCCGACCGAACGGCGGAGGAGGCGGAAGGGGCGGGAGCGCGGGTCGTTTGTCAGGAGAACCGGGGGCCCGCGGCGGCGCGGAACGCAGGATGGCGCGCGGCGGGGGGGGAGACGATCCTCTTCACCGACGCGGACTGCATCCCCTGCGCGGACTGGGCGGCGCGTCTCGTGAATCTCCTCGGCGAGGAACGCGCGGGAGCGGCGGGGGGATCGTACGACATCGCGAACCCGGAATCGCTCCTCGCGCGCTGCGTCCAAGAGGAGATCGCGCTCCGCCATCGCCGCATGAAGAGGAACGTCCGGTTCCTCGGGTCGTACAACCTGGCGGTGAGAAGGCGCGTGCTCGAGGAGACGGGCGGCTTCGACGAATCCTACCGCCGAGCGAGCGGCGAGGACAACGACCTCTCCTATCGGATCCGGAAGCGCGGTTACCGCCTTCTCTTCGATCCCGAGGCGCGCGTGCGTCACGTTCACCCGGAGCGTCTCGGACGGTATCTTCTCGAGCAGGCCCGGCACGGGTATTGGAGGATGAAGCTCTACCGCGATCATCCGGAGCGGATGCGGGGGGACGATTACAGCGGTCTCGTCGACTTCCTCGAGCCGCCGGCCGCCCTCGCGGCGGTTCTCCTTCTTCCGTTCGCGCGGACCGCGCCCGCGCGCCTCGCCGCGGCGATCGCGCTCCTCTTTCTCCTTCTCGCGGCGCTCGGGGCGACGGTCCGCATGGCGCGCCGCGGAGGGCCTTCGCTTCTCTTCTTCTTCCCGGTTCGGCTCGCGCGGGCCTTCGCGCGCGGAGGAGGCCTCGCGGCCGGGGTCTGGAGCTTCTGGATTGCGGCCGCCCTGCGGGGGGAAACGCGGTGAGCGGAAGGGGGAAGGGGATCGTCGTTCTCGTTCCCGCCTTCAACGAGGAGGAAACGGTCGGCCGGGTGGTCCGAGAAGTTTACGAGGCGCTTCCCGAAGCGGCGGTCGTCGTTCTGAACGACGGGTCGGCCGATCGGACCGGCCAGGAGGCGCGGCGCGCGGGCGCGCGCGTCGTCGATCTTCCTGTCAATCTCGGGATCGGGGCGGCGATGCAGACCGGATACCGCTATGCCGCCGCCCGAGGTTTTCGCGCCGCCGTCCAGGTCGACGGGGACGGCCAACACATCCCTTCGGAAATCCCGGTCCTCCTTGGCGCGCTGGAGGAGGGGGCGGACCTCGCGGTGGGATCCCGCTTCCTCGATCGGGGTTCGTACCGCGCGCCGGCCCTTCGGCGCCTTGGGATCGTCTTCTTCGGAGCGGTCGTCACGCTCCTCACGGGGAAGCGGTTCCGCGACACGACGAGCGGCTTCCGCGCGGCGAACCGCCGGGTGATCGAGTTCTTCGCACGCCATTACCCGAGCGACTACCCGGAGCCGGAGGCGATCCTCCTTCTTTGCCGCGCCGGCTTTCACGTGCGGGAGGTCGCGGCGCGTCTTCGCGAGAGAGGGGGTGGCCACTCGTCGATCACCGCCCTCCGCGGATTGTTTTATATCTTCAAGGTTTTTCTCGCCCTCGTGATGGGAACCGTGCGGCGGCCGCCGAGGGCGGAGGAGTAGAGTCGCGATGTTCAGCCAAGTCCAGACCGTGTCCGTTCTCGGTTCGCTGGCGCTCCTTCTTGTCATCCTCGAGCTCGTTCGGAAGGGGAGGCTCGCGGAGGAGTTCAGCCTCCTCTGGATCCTGACGGCGGGGGTTCTCCTCCTTCTTTCGCTTTGGAGGGGCGTTCTCGACCTCCTCGCGGCGGCGCTCGGCATCTTCTATCCGCCGTCGGCTCTCTTTCTCGTCGCCTTCGGGTTCGTGCTCCTCCTGATACTTCACTTCTCGATCATCGTCTCGCGCCTCTCGCGGCAGAACCGGGAGTTGGCGCAAGCTCTCGCGCTTCTCCGCACGGAGATCGAGGAAGCGAAAGAGGAGAAGTGAGATGGCGACCGCGGATCGGAAGACGGAACGGAAGCGGGCGGCGGCGCCGTCTCCGTGGGAACGGACGGAGCGGTACATCCTTCTCGTCGCGGGGATTCTCGCGGTCGGGTGGGGACTGCGCGCGGCGTTTCTCTCGGCCGATCCGCCCGACACGCTCTCCTGGAGCCAGGGCCCGTTCACCGACGGGGCGGTCGTCGTTCACAACGCGAGGAGCAAGGTCATCTCTGGTTCATGGTTCGTCGATTACACGAAAGACATCCTTCTCTTCCCCCTCTCGAACCTCGCCGCGTATCCGGTCTTCCGCGCCGCGGGGGTCGGGCGTTGGCAAGCGGCCTTCACGAACACCCTCTTCGCCGTCCTCTCGCTCTTGGTGATGGGAGCGGGGCTCGCGGCGGCGCTCGGAAGACCGCTCGCGCTTCTCTGGCTGCTCGTCGCGTCGTTCAGCTATTTCCTCATCATGTTTCAACGAATCCCTCTCGCCGAGCCGGCGATGATCCTTCTCCTCTCTCTGTCCTTCTACTACTTCTGCACCGCCGAAAGAGGGAGATGGCGCCCGGCGGCGAGCGGCTTCTTCGCGGCCGCCGCTCCCTTCTTCGGCAAGGCGCACGCGTACTACTTCCCTCTCGTTCTCCTCGCGGCCCTGTGGATCATGCGGCGGCGCGAGAAAGGGGAACGGCCGGGCTCTCGTCTTCCGCTTCTCGGGATGGGGGCGGCCGCGCTCCTCTGGATTGCCGTTCTCTTCGCCCCTCACGCGAAGCACATCTTCTCGCACCTCGCGCATGAGTCGTATCAGAAGCACCTGGGCGGCCTGTTCGGCTTTTTCAAAGAGTGGCTTCAGAACGTGGTCGGCATGGGAACCTACACGAAGATGTTCCAGAGAGAGCCGATCCCCTGCTCGCTCGGCTTCGTCGGTTTCGCCGCCCTCCTCGCCAAGGGACGCGCCGGTTGGAGGGAGGAGAAGCCGGCGATCGTTCTCCTCGCGCTTTGGGTGGTTATGGGTTGGATCGCCCTCTCGCTGATCCGCATGCCGGCTCCCCGTTATCTCACCGCGCTTCATTTCCCCCTTCTCGGGCTCGCGGCGATGACCCTCGGCGCCCTTGCTCGAGGGGGAACGCTCGCGTGGAAGATGCCCCGGAGTGTGGGAGGGAGGATCGTGTTCGCCGCGCTTCTCTTCTTCGCGCTCTACCAGCCCCTCTCGGCGGTTGGGACGCCGATCCTTCAGGTCTTGAGGAACTCGGCGTGGGGGATCGGGATCTACGGTCTCTTCGTTCGAAGGGAACAGTTCAGCGAGCTGGTCTTCTTCTGCTCGGTCCTTTCGGCGATCCTGACGCTCCTCCTTCTCGCGGGTCTTTTCTGGCGCGGCGCGGAGAAGCCTTGGCGAGCGTCCTTCTCCCCGAGAACCGGGCGCCGGCTCGCGCTCGCTCTGGTTCTCCTGACGCTCGCCGTGAACGCCAACAACTGGGTCGCGTGGGCGGCGAACCGGACGTACTACCTCCGCGACGCCTCGAGGGACCTCGCCGACTGGCTCCCCCCGGGGGCCCGCCTCATGGGAAGCTACGCGCCCACGCTCGGGCTCGACAACCGTCTGCCGGTCTATGCGTACTTCGGGGAGATCGGCGAGACCGACGTCTTCCGCAAGCACGGCATCAGCCACGTCGTGATCGTGAGCCAGGGGGATCACGCGGAGATCAAGGAGAAGTACCCGGAGATCTTCGCGAAATGGGACATGGTCCTCTCCTACCCGCTCCGCTGCCGGTATTCGGACACGATGGGGATCTTCCGCTTGCCGGAGGAGGTGGACGGCGCGCGCATCCATTCGTGCGAGGTCTCGCTCTTCGAGCGGGCGGTCGAGGTCGCCTCGCAGATGAAATGGGCGGAAGCCCTCGCGCTTCTCCAGGAGTTCACGCAGGAGAAGCCGGGGAACGCGGACGGCCATTACCTCGTCGGGTTCATGTACAATGAGCTGGGGCGCCGGGAGGAGGCGGTCCGGTCGATTCGAAAGGCGATCGACATTCGGCCGCAGAGGCCTTACTACTATTACAAGCTCGGCGAGATCTACGCGGACCTCGGGCAACCCGTGGAGGCGAAGCGTCTGCTCGAGATCGCGAACCGTCTGAACCCGCGGGACCGGGACGTGAAGGAAGCCCTCGACGGCCTCCAGCCCCGCGGGCACTGAGGAAGGACCGGATGATGCCGTCCGCGACCGAGGGAGAAACGAGGATGGAAGGTCCCGACCGCGCGATGGGAGAAGAGGTGGATGTCTCGGTCGTCGTTCCGCTCTTCAACGAGGCGGCCTCCCTTCGGGAGCTGAAGGCGAGAATCTCCGAGGTGCTCGACCGACACGCGTACTCGGGCGAGATCCTCTTCGTCGACGACGGTTCGCGCGACGGATCCTTCGGCGTCATCGAGGAGATGGCGGCGGCGGACGAGCGCGTGCGGGCGCTCCGCTTCCGGAACAACTTCGGCAAGGCGGCGGCACTTTCCGCCGGCTTCCGCGAGGTGCGCGGACGAATCGTGGTGACGATGGACGCCGACCTCCAAGACGACCCGGCGGAGATCCCCCGGCTTCTCGCAAAGATCGACGAGGGGTTCGACGTCGTCTCCGGGTGGAAGAAGAAGCGGCGGGACCCGTGGAGCAAGACCGTTCCCTCGTGGTTCTTCAACAAGGTAACTGCCTTGGTTACAGGCATTCCGATCCATGACTTCAACTGCGGCCTGAAGGCGTATCGAGGCGAGGCGGTCCGCGAGATCGAGGTGTACGGCGAGCTGCACCGCTACATTCCGGCCCTCGCCGCCTGGAAGGGTTTCCGCATCGGCGAAATCGAGGTCACGCACCATCCGAGGAAGCACGGGCGCTCGAAGTACGGGCCGCGGCGATTCCTCTCGGGTTTTCTCGATCTCCTCACCGTGATGCTCCTCACGAAGTTCACGCCGAAGCCGCTCCACCTCTTCGGGTTCGTGGGGGCCGCGCTCGGGCTCGTCGGCTTCTTGATCTCGCTCTATCTCGTGACGCTGAAGCTTCGCTTCGGGAACATCCAGGGCCGCGTTCCTCTTCTTTCCCTCGGCGTGCTCCTCGTCATCATGGGGATGCAATTCCTCTCGACCGGGCTTCTCGCGGAGATGATCGCGAGCCATCGGGCCTCGCAAGCGCGGGACTACTCGGTGGAAAGGAAGATCCGGCTTTGACGCGGCGGAAGCCCCCAAGAAAGGAAGCGGGTTCCGTCCGACTTCTCCGCGGAGCCCGGGTCCTCCGCTGGCTTCCGGTGGGAGCGGCGATTCTCTTCCTTGGCGGAAGCCTCGCGCGCTTCGACCCGAAGCTCTCGATGAACGGAGACGACGCCGAGTTCCTCATCCTCGGCCGCGCGATCGCCGAGGGGAAAGGAATGACGAACATCAACGAGGCGGAGCCGACCCCCCACACGAAGTACCCGTTCCTCTTCCCGGCCCTCCTCGCTCTTCTTCATCGCGCGGCGCCGGACTCGATCCTCCTCCCAAAGATCGTCGGGATTCTTCTCGGGTGCGCGTCCGCGTCCTTCTTCGCCATGCTCCTTCTTCGCGTCGCGACGCCCGGAGTCGCCGCGGCCGGCTCGCTTCTCTACGCGACGAACCCCTTTCTTCTCGATTTCGGGCAGCTCATCCTCTCCGAGACCCCGTTTCTCTTTCTCGCGCTTCTCGCTCTCTTGCTCTTTCTCCGATGGGAGGAGAGGGGAGGGCGCCTCTTCCCGGTCGGAGCGGCGGCAGCGGCGATCGCGGCGTACTTCACGCGGAGCGCGGGAGTTGCTCTTCTCGGCGCCGTCTTCCTCGCCCTCCTTCTCGGACGGCGCCCCCGCGCCGCGGTGGTTTTCGCGCTCATCGCCGTCGCCGCGGCCGTCCCGTGGTCCGTCCGGAACCAAAGGGTCGGCGGAAGCGCATACATGAATCAATTTTTGGTCAAGAACCCGTACGATCCGGATGCGGGGAAGCTCGACTTCGGCACGTTCGTGAGCGCGCGCCTCGCGGGGAACCTTGAAACGTACGGGACCTACGAGATTGGCCGGGGGATCGCGGCGGGAGCGTACGCGGGAGGGAAGGCAAGGGAGTCCGCGGCTGGCCGCGCGATCGCGCTCGCCGCATCGCTCGCCGCCCTCGCGGGTCTTGCCGCGAGGATCCGAAAGGCCGCCGGCATCCTTGAGGGCTATACCGTTCTCTATCTCGGCGTGTGCCTCCTCTGGCCGGAGGTCTGGGGGAGCATCCGATTCCTTCTCCCGGTTCTTCCGCTCCTTCTCTTCTACGCGCTCTTTGCGGGAGCGCGGGTTCTCGCGGCGGCGCCGGCGGCGGCGCGACCGGCGGCGTTCCTTGGGGTCGTCCTCCTTCTCGGATCGAACGTCTACGCGAATGCGAAGGAGAGGGGCGCTTCGGCATATCCGCCCGCGTGGCGGAACTACCACGGGGCGGCGCTCTGGGCGAGGGAGAACACGCCCGAGGAGAGCGTCTTCGTCTGCCGAAAGCCGGGGCTCTTCTATGTCTGGTCGGGGCGGCGCGCGGCGGCGTACCTCTGGTCCGAGGATCGCCGGGCGGTCTTCGAGAAGATGCTCGCCGATCGGGCGGATTACGTGGTGGTCGCTCCTCTCTCGGGAACGACACCCCGCTATCTCATCCCGGCGATCGAAGAGCATCGAGGCCGCTTCGAGGTCGTGTTCCATCTTTCCGAGCCGGACACCTATGTGCTCCGGCTCCTGCCGGAGAATGCGCCGTGAGGATCTTTGTCCAGTCGATCTACTACCCGCCCCGATTGGGAGGGATCGAGAACCACGTGTTCAACCTATGCGTCGGGCTCGCCGCGCGCGGGCACCAAGTGACGGTGGCCGCCTCCCGAACGGAGCGGGACGCTCCGGCTCTCGAGCGGCTCGGAAACCTCACCGTGCGGCGGACGCCGATCCCGGGACGGCATTTCTTCGGATGGACGGCGAACGCGGTTCTCTCGCTCCCCGTCGCGATCCGGCACGGGTGGGACGCGGAGGTTCTTCATGCCCATACCTTTCAGGCGGTCCTGCCGCTTCTCCCGGTCCGTCTTCTCCGAGGAACCCCGCTCGTCGTCACCCTGCACTGCTCGCATTTCCTTCGGATGGTGAAGAAGCCGATCTGGCGAGCCGTCTTCCGTCTGCTCTTCGCCCCCGCCGATTTCTTCTTGGCGACGAGCGTGGAGCTCGCGGACGCGGGCCGACGGGTCGTCCCGTCGAAACCGATCGAGGAGGTGGTGAACGGGATCGACACGGATCTCTTCCGGCCGGTGTCGCCGTCGGTTCCTCGGCGGGAAGGGCGGGCGGTTCTCGTCGCGACGCGGCGGTTCGTTCCGAAGAACGGCGTTCGCTACCTGATCGACGCGCTCCCCGCGATACTGGAAAAGATCCCGTGTGACCTGTATCTTGCGGGGATCGGGCCGGAGCAGCGCGATCTCGAGGAGCGGACGGCGCGCCACGGAATCCGGGAGTGCGTCCACTTTCTCGGTGGGGTTGCGAACCGGGATCTGCCGCCGCTTCTCTCGTCGGCGGACGCGGTGGTGGTCCCGTCGCTCGTCGAGGCGACCTCGCTCTCCGCTCTCGAGGCGATGGCGTGCGAGCGGCCGGTCGCGGCCTCGAGGGTTGGCGGTCTCCCCGAGATCATCGACGAGACGTGCGGGACGCTCTTTCGGAGCGGCGACCCGGACGACCTCGCGGAGAAGTTGGTCGCGCTTCTTCGCCGCCCCCGCGAGGAGCGGGCCGCGCAGGGAGCGGAGGGGAGGCGGCGCGTCGTCGAGCGCTGGAGCCTGTCGTCGTTCGTCGATCGCCACGAGGCGCTCTACCGGCGTCTTCGGGAGGCGAGGCATGGCGCGTGAAGGGCCGCGGGTTCTCGCGGTGATCGGGACGAGACCCGAGGCGATCAAGATGGCGCCGGTCGTGCTCGAGCTCCGCGCGCGAGCGGAGGGTTCGGTCCGCACGGTTCTCACCGCGCAGCATCGGGAGATGTCGGACGAAGTTCTCGCCCTCTTCGGCATCGAGCCGGACCACGACCTCGATATCATGCGCCCCGGCCAATCGCTCTTCGAGACGAGCGCGCGTCTCCTTCCGGGGCTCGAGTCGGTCTACCGGAAGGAAAGCCCGGACCTCGTTCTCGTGCAGGGAGACACGACCACGACCTTCATCGGCGCGCTGTCGGCCTATTACCTCGGCATCGCGGTCGGCCACGTGGAGGCCGGTCTTCGCACCGACGACAAGAGGAACCCGTTTCCGGAGGAGATCAACCGAAGGCTCACCTCGTCCCTCGCGGACCTCCACTTCGCTCCGACGGAGAGGGCGAGGGGGGCGCTTCTCGCCGAGGGGATCCCGGAACGCCGGATCCGCGTGACGGGAAACACCGTGATCGACGCGCTCTTCCGCATTCTGGAGAAGAAGGGGCCGGAGAGCGAGCGGCTTCCCGAGGGGCCGGATCCGTCGCGGCGATGGATCGTGGTGACGAGCCACCGCCGCGAGAACTGGGGCGCGCCGCTCGAGTCGATCGCTTGGGCGCTTCGCGATCTCGTCGAGCGCTACGACGATGTCGAGGTGATCTATCCCGTGCACCCGAACCCGAACGTGCGGAAGACGACCGACGCGCTCCTCCGGGGACGCGCGCGCATCCACCTTCTCGAACCGCTCGACTATGTCCGGTTCGTGCGTCTCATGAACGCATGCCGCCTTCTCATCACCGATTCGGGCGGCGTGCAGGAGGAGGCGCCCTCGCTCGGCAAGCCGGTTCTCGTGATTCGCGAGAAGACGGAGAGACCTGAGGCGGTCGAGGCGGGGACGGTGCTTCTCGTCGGAACCGATCGCGAGCGGATCGTGAGAGAGGCTTCGCGTCTTCTCGATTCCGACGAGGAGTACGATGCGATGGCGCGCCGGCACAACCCGTACGGCGACGGAAAGGCGTCGGGGAGGATCGCGGACGCGATCGCCCGATGGTGGCGAGATGGAACGGCCTAGCCGGTTCAGCATCCTCCGCGTGCTTCTCTCGTCGGCGCTCGTCGCGGCGATTCTCTTCTTTCTTGCGAGGCTCCTCGCGAGAAGCTGGCGCGAGGCGGGCGTCTATGATTGGAACGTGAACGGTTGGTGGATCGCAGCCTCGTTCGCCGTGCTCGCCCTCTACTTTCCGTTCGTCGCGTGGATCTGGGCGGGGCTCGCGAGGTCCGTGGGTGGGGAGATCTCCTTCCGCGGGGCCTGCCGCGTTTGGTTTCTTTCGCAGATGGGCAAGTACGTTCCCGGAAAGGTCTGGTACGCGATGGGACGGCTCTACCTGAGCCGCGAGTCGGGGCTCGGCATCGTTCCGGCCACGGCGAGCACGCTTCTCGAGATCCTTCTCGTCCTTCTCTCGGCCGGCGCGGTCTTTCTCGTGTCACTTCCCTTGTGGCCGTCCCCCGCGCGAGGCGAGCTTGTGTGGATCCCGATCGCGGTGGTTCTCCTCGCGCTTCTCGTGCACCCAAAGATCTTCGCGCTTCTTCTTGGCCTCGCCGCGCGCGCGCTCCGCCGGGAAGTTCCCCCGGTTCGGCTTACGTGGAGCGGCCTTGCGTGGAACACGGCGCGCTACGCGGGGAGCTGGATCCTCTACGGCGCCGGGATCGACTTCCTTCTCCGCGGCATCCGCATGGATGGCGCTTCGGCGGAGATCGCGCTCGGCGCGCCGGGACGGATTCTCTTCATCGCGGGGTCGGCGGCCGTCGCGTGGTCGCTCGGGTTTCTCAGCCTCTTCGCCCCCGGCGGGCTCGGGGTCCGCGAAGCATCCTTCGCCTATTGTCTCTCGATGCATCTCGCGGCGCCGCTCCCGGTTCTCCTCGCGCTCGTCGCGCGGCTCTGGATCGTCGTGGGGGAAGTCGGGTCGGCCGCGGTCGGATGGCGCCTCGGAGGAGGAGCTCGGTGAAAACGCGCATGAACAAACCCCGGCGCGATGAAACGAAGAAGACCCGGGCGATTCCTCCCGCGGCGCGGCTCGGCGACCCGGGGTGGGACCGCGCGGCGCCCCTCCTCTACGCGATCCTCACCGTCCTCTTCTTCGCCGGCTTTCTTTTCACAAGTAAAATGCTTTTTGGGACGGACACGCTTCCGATGGGATACGCGGCCAGGAAGGTCTACGCCGATCTTCTTCGCTCGACCGGGTCGTTTCCGCTCTGGAATCCGTACATCATGGGCGGGATCCCGATGGTGGACGGGCTCGTCGGGGGGGAGATGTTCTACCCGACGACCCTTCTCCAGTTCATCCTTCCCGTGCACCGGGCGCTCGGCCTGAAGCTCGTGATCCACATCTTCCTTGCGGGGTGGTTCTTCTATCTCTTCGCGCGGGGGCGCGAGGCTTCGCGGGCCGCCGCTCTCGCCGGCGGGGCGTCGTACATGTTCGCCCCGTACCTCATCTCGCTCATCTACGCGGGGCACGACGGAAAGCTCTTCGTCGCCTCGCTTCTCCCCTTCGGCTTCTTCGCCCTCGACCGTCTGATCCGGCGCGCGCGCTTCGAGGACGGTCTTCTCTTCGCTCTCGTCGTGGGCCTCCTCATCCTGACAGCACATCTCCAGCTCGCCTTCTTCGCCTGCGGCGCCTTCGGCTTCCTCTTCATCTGGGAAGGCGTCTCCGCCTGGAAACGGGGGGAGAAGCGCCGGGTCGTTCGCGCGGCTCTCCTCTTCGCGGGAGCGGCGCTTCTCGGCGCGGCTCTCGGCGCCGTCCAAACCTATCCTGCTTACCGCTACACGAGCCGCTTTTCTCCGCGCGCGGGGGGTGTCACCTACGAGTTCGCCACCTCCTGGTCGATTCACTGGGAGGAGGCGGTCTCGCTCGTCGTGCCGGAATTCGGGCACTACCTGGATGACTACTGGGGGAAGAACCCGTTCAAGCTGAACTGCGAATCCCCCGGGTTCGTCGCGATGCTCCTCGTGGCGGCAGGGCTCTTCCTCCTCCGTCGAGACCGCGGTCTTCTCTTCTGGTACATCGTCCTCCTCGCGTCGTTCATCTACGCGCTCGGCGCGGAGACGCCGTTCTTCCGGATCATCTATCATCTCGTGCCGAAGTTCTTCCGCGCGCCGAGCACGATCCTCTTCTTGTTCTCGTTTGCCGCCTCGTGGATCGCCGTTCGGGTGCTCGACGCCTATTGGCAGGGACGCGACCTTCGCAGGATTCGCATCGGGTTCGCGGCGGCCGGGGCGCTTCTCCTTCTTCTCCTTCTCTTCGTTTCATCGGGTGAGGGCTTCTTCCGCGCGTGGTCGTCGGTCTTTCACAAAAACATCTCCGCGGAGAATCTTCGAACGGCCGTGCGCAACATCCCGAACGCGCAAGCGGGCATTCTCGCGAGCCTTCTCATCGGGGGCCTGTTCATCGCGGTCGCGGAGGGGGCGAGGAAGAAGCGCTGGGCTCTCGAATGGACCGCTGCGGCGACGGTTCTCCTCGTTTTCGCCGCGAACGCGCGGACTTCGCGCGATTTCGTCAAGGCGGTCCCGCTCGAGGATTACGTCCGCGAGGACGCGCTCATCCGGCGCATGAAGAGCGATCCGGAGGTTTTCCGGGCGCTTTCCACGATCCCGAACCTCCACGACAACTACTTCTCGATTTTCGGGATCGAAGGAGCGCGAGGGTTCTTCGATAACCGGATCCGGTGGTACGACGAGGTCTCCTCTCCGGAGAACCTCCAGAGTCCGAATGTTCTCAACCTTCTAAACGTGAAGTATATCGTCTCCGGCGCGGGACTCCGGCATCCGTCGTTCGTTCAGGAGACGACCGAGGGAGAGCGCGCCCTCTATCGAAACCTGCAGGTCCTACCGCGCGCGTTCTTGGCCGAGAGCTTCGAGATCGTCGATCGTTCCCGAATGATCGTGCGCATGAAGGATCCGGATTTCGCGCCGCGCAGGACGATCCTTCTCGAGGAGGACCCCGGCTTCGCTCCGGACTCCGGGGAATCGGGGGGAGAGCCGCCGCCGGCCGTCTGGATCGCGTACACCCCCAACCGCCTTCGACTGCGGGTGACGGCGGCGCGGCCGTCGCTCCTCTTCGTTGCGAACCCGTGGCTGCCGTATTGGCGCGCGCGGGTCGACGGAAGCGAGGCCCGGCTCCTCCGCGCGCACTACGCCTTCCAAGCGATCCCCGTTCCGGCGGGGGAGCGCGAGGTGACGCTCGAGTTTCATTCCGATCCCTTGCGGGCCGCGGTCGCCGTGAGCGGCGCGGCGGCCGCCTTTCTCGTCGCCGGCGCCCTCTTCACCATCGCGAGGCGGCGGAAGGGAGGGGGAGATGGCGCCTAGTTCGGACGCGAAGACAATCGTCGTGATTCCGACATACAACGAGAGGGAGAACATCCGAAAGCTCCTTCCGGAGATCCTCGCGATCGGCGAAACGATCGAGGTCCTCGTGGTGGACGACAACTCCCCCGACGGGACCGGCGCCGTCGTGAAAGAGCTCGCTGCGAAAAACCCGAGGGTCCACCTTCGCGAGCGTCCGGGGAAGATGGGGCTCGGCTCCGCGTACGTGAAGGGGTTCCGCGAGGCGCTCGATCTGGGCGCGCGGCTCGTGGTCGAAATGGACGCCGACCTCTCGCACGATCCCAAGTATCTCCCCGACTTCCTCCAGCTCGCGCGGACGGCGGACGTCGTGATTGGATCGCGCTACGTGCGGGGCGTGAACGTGATCAACTGGCCGATGTCGCGGCTCATCCTTTCGTACGGGGCGAATGTCTACACGCGGATCATCACGGGGATGCCGATTCGAGACGCGACCGGCGGTTTCAAGTGCTTCCGGAGTGAAGTTCTCGAGGCGATCGATTTCGAATCGGCGCGATCCGACGGCTATTCGTTCCAGATCGAGATCAACTTCCGGTGCTGGAAGAAGGGCTTCCTCATTCGGGAGATCCCGATCGTGTTCGTCGATCGCCATTCCGGGACCTCGAAGATGTCCAAGCGAATCATCTGGGAAGCGGTCTGGATGGTCTGGCGTCTTCGTTTCGGGAGTCTCTTCCGTGTCGGGAGAAAAGGATGAGCGGGCCGGACGCCGAACGGAAGGTTTGGCTCTCGATCATCTTCGTAAGCTATAACACGCGCGAGCTTCTCGTGGAGGCGCTCCGGTCTCTCCAGACGAACCCTTCCGCATACGAGACGGAAGTCCTCGTCGTCGACAACGCATCCACGGACGGAAGCGCCGATGAGATCGCGCGGCTCTTCCCGCGGGTGCGGATCCTCGCCAACGAGAAGAACCTTGGCTATTCGAAGGGGGTCAACGAGGGAATCCGCGCCTCGAAGGGGGAGTTCTGTCTCGTCCTCAACCCGGATATCCGCGCGCGCCCGGGGAGCCTCGACCGCCTTCTGGAGTACGCGATCGAGAACCCGGACGTAGGCGTCGCGGGGGCGAAGCTGCTGAACCCGGACGGGTCGCTCCAATACTCGAGCCGGAGCTTCTACACATGGAAGACGATCCTCTTTCGGCGGACGCCGCTCGGAAAGATCTTCCCGAACGCGGGCGCTCTCCGCGAGCATCTCATGCTCGACTGGGATCACCGGACGACGCGCGATGTCGATTGGATGCTCGGCGCATGTCTTCTCGTTCGACGAAGCGCAGTCGACGACGTCGGCCTGATGGACGAGCGTTTCTTCCTCTACTTCGAGGACGTGGATTGGTGCTACCGCATGAAAGCGCACGGGTGGCGAGTAGTCTACGTTGCGGACGCGGTGATGGAGCATCACCACCGGCGGGAATCGGCCCGCGGCCTTCTCACGCGGCAGAAGGCGTCCCACGTCGGCAGCATGTTCCGTTTCTTCGACAAGTGGAGCCAGTCGTGGTACCGCCTGAAGACGAGGCGTCATTGGGCGCGCTTCATCCTCCACGCCGCGGCCGACATCCTCGTCGTGAACCTTTCCTTCTTCGCCGCCTACGGGATCCGCGTCTTCCTCGGGGAGGTCTTCACGAAACCGGTTTTCCCGATCGCGACGTACGGGACCTTTCTCCTCTTCGTCAACCTGACCACCCTGCTCAGCCTCGCGGCCACCGGCTTCTACCGCGAGACCGACCGCCCGGTCGGCGCCGGTCTCTTCGTCGATATGTTTCTTCGAGCGCTCCGAGCGGCCGGCATCGCGTACTTGGTGGCGACAGCGGCGACCTTCCTCGTGCAGGCGCGGATCTATTCGCGCTTTCTCGTCACGATCTTCTTTCTCCTGCTCGTCGTGCTTCTTCCGCTCGGGCGCGTCGCCCTTCACGCGATGTACCGGGCCCTCCGGCGGAACGCGTATGATCTTCGCCGCGCGATCGTCGTCGGATCGAACGATTTGGCGCGGAGCCTCGCCGAGCAGATGCGGGCGTTTCCCGCGCTCGGATACGACGTGGTCGGGTTCGTGACGGAGCCGGACGAGACTTTCAGCGGGAAGGGCTTCCTCGGGACGACCGAGGATCTTCCGCGGCTCGTGCGGAGGCACCGGGTGACGGACGTGTTCTGCGCGGGGAGCCGCGACCCCCTTCCGCTCGTGTCGCGACTTCTGCTCGCGCTCGCGGACGCGCCGGTGTCGGTGCGCGTCGTCTCGGATCTCGCGGCGATCACGATCTCCCGCGGGGAGGCGGAGGAGTTCCTGAACCTTCCGATGCTCCGGTTCGAGCGGCGGAGCCTGGTCCGCTACCGCCCGGGGCGGAAGCGCCTGTTCGACCTCCTCTTCGCGTTCGCGGGGATCGTCCTCGGCCTTCCCCTCTTTCTGCTCCTCTTCTCGGCGGGGCTCGCGGGCGCCCGGCCGGTCTTCGCCGTGGAGACGCGGCCCCACATCCGCGGCGCGAAGGTGCGCGTGCGGAAGCTCCGCGTGCCCGGACCGGAAGAACGAGGGATGATCCGATCGACGCTTCGCGGCTTCTACCGCGCCCTCCCTTTCGCGGCGTTCTATCCGGCCCTTTTCTCGGTTCTCGCCGGCCGGCTCTCGTTCATCGGTCCAAGCGTCGGCGAGGCGGAGAAGGGACGCTTTCTCGACGAGTGGCAGCGGCTCGTCGCGACGATGCGTCCCGGTCTCTGGACGTCGGCGGCCGTCGCGGGGTATCCTTGGGTTCCGTTCCGGGATCCGGTCGGGCTGAACCTGTACTATCTCCAGCACTGGTCGGTGGGGCTGGACCTCCACATCGTGCTCCGCGAGATGCTCCGTTCGGCGCGAGGAGGAGGAGAAACTTTTGATGATTAAATGGATCCTTCTCGGGTGGTCGCTCGTCCTTCTCCCTCTCCGCGCCGGAGCGGAGGACGTGTGGGACGTGCACGTCAACCAGCGGAACGGATACGATCTCGCGCGCGACGACCGGTACGTGTATCTCGCAACGGCCGGAGGGGTGCTCAGGCTCGAGGTCCAAACCGGCGAGCTCAGTCCGATTCTCCCGCTGGACGGCCTCGCGAGCGTCAACGTTCCATGCGTCGCCGTCGACCGCCGGGGGAACAAGTGGTTCGGGCACGGGGATCCCGACTTGGGCGTCTCGCTTCTCGACTCGGCGGGGAACTGGTCCCTCGTCTCGTCCTTCGAAGGACTGCGACTGAATCGCGGAAAGAAGGTGAACACGATCCACGCCGCAGGGGACTCCGTTTGGATCGGGACCGAGAGCGGAGCGACCCTCTTCGAGAACCGCGCGCGGAGGATCGTTCTCTCCCAGGAGAAGGAGGGGATCGTCTCGGACGACATCCACGCGATTCTCTCGACCGAAGGGAAGATCTGGCTCGGGACGAACCTCGGCCTTTCCGTGTACAGCGCGGGGACGGTTCGGAACTACACGGTGGAGACGGATTCCCTTCCGGTTCCGGAAGTGCTCGCCCTCGCGGTCGACCGGAGCGCTCGGATCTGGGGGGGGACGTCGCGGGGTGTCTTCCGAGTCGAAAACGGAGAGGTGAGAATCCCCTCCGAGTTTCTCCTTCTCCAGAATCGGCGAATCCGAGCGATCGCGTTCGAGGACTCCTCGGGAACGGACATCCCCTGGTTCGCAACGGACAACGGCCCGTACCGCAAGGTTGCGCGCAAGACGAGAAGGGACACCGGAACCGAGATGGGCGACCCGGAAGACGCCATGAAGGTCTTCGTCGACCGTCAAGGAGATATCTGGCTCGCCAACAACCAGCGATGGCTGTTCCGGTGGGTTCCGACCGCGGATGGCTGGAAGGAATACACGCAGCGCGGCACGATCCCTCTCAATCATCTCGCGGACGTTGCGGTCGATCGAAGCGGCCTCGTCTGGTGCCCGCTGGTCGGGAACCTCGAGGGGCCGAACAACTCGCCCGGCAACCGTATGCTCGTGTACGACCAGCTCACGTGGACCTCCGTCGGGCAAGCGCTCGGTTCGCAGCACTCCTCGGTGTCGAGCGTCGCGATCGACAGCCTGGGGAATCGTTGGTTCGGCGTCCGCGCAGGAGGGATCGTCCCGCAAGGGACTCTCCTCAAGATCGGCGCGAACGTCGGCGCGGTGGTCGCCGCAAGCGACATTAAGTACTTCTCGATCAACGCGCCCGATTTCGCCGAGCAGACCCGCGCCGTCTACAACATCGAGGTCGGCCCCGACAACACAAAATGGATCGCGGTGACCTCCGAGGGAGTCGCCGCGCTCGATTCGGCGGAAAATGAGACCGCTTGGGGCGGCTGGTCCCACGAGAACGGGTGCTTCGGGAACGAAGGGCCATCGCTTCCGGTGTCCGCGCTGGACGTATCGATCGGAAAGGACGGAAGGATCTGGTGCGCGACCGAGAAAGCCTACGCGGTCGCCATCGACTACCGAGGCACGCTGACGAACCGAACGGACGACCTGTGCACGCGCTACAACGCTCCGAGCTCGCCGTTCCCCTCGAACCTCATCTACACCGTCCGCGTGGATCCCGCGGGAATCGTCTGGTTCGGCACGCAGGGCGGGATGGTCCGCTACGATCCCCTCTCCCGCCAATGGAAGGTCTACACCGCTCAGAACACGGGCGGTGGGCTCCCTGACAACCGGGTGCGCGCGATCGCCTTCGACCGCCTGGGGAACACGTGGGCCGGCACGTTCGGCGGCGGGGTGGGCGTTCTTCTCCGCGACGGCGACACGTGGCTAGAGCCTTACACCCTCGCGAACAACCAGAGAAGAGGAAGCGGGCTCACTTCGAACGAGATCACCTCGTTCTTCGTTCGGGTCAACAGCATGAACGAGGAAGAGATCTGGATGGCGACGTGGGGAGGAGGGCTCATCCGGTTCGTGAAGGACTGGAGCGACCGTCCGGTGATTGGGGATCCGGAGAGGCTTCTTCCGGTCCTTGCGTACCCGAATCCTTATCGGGAGGGAGAGGAGACCGGGGGGGAGATCCGTTTCGCGCGCGTGCCGGTGGGAGCGAATCTGTCGATTTACAGCCTCGCGGGCGATCTCATCCGAATTCTCGACGGTCCCGCGGCCGAGGACGCCGCCGATCCGATCTGGGATCTTCGGAATGGGGAGAGGATCCCGATCGCATCAGGAATCTACCTTTTTATCGTGAAGAAGAACGGCGAGGTCGTCCACTCGGGGAAGATCGCGTATGTGCGGTAGGCGCCGGGAGGAGGCCCGTTCTCCGCGGGCGAGCCGCGGGCGGTTCGGCCGAAGAAGGAGCCCGTCCCCGGCCTCCAGCTCCCGCGGGAGGCGCCGCGCCGAATGAAGATCCCGACCGCTTCGCTCCGCCGGTTGCTCGGCCCGAGGCTCTGGCTCCGCCAGTTCGTCAAGTTCTGCATTGTGGGCCTTTCCGGGCTCGCCGTCGATACGTCGGTTCTCGCCCTCTTTACGGAGATCGCTCGCCTGGATCCGCGCGCGGCGGCGGTGCCCGCTTTCGCCGTGGCGGTGAGCTGGACCTACACGATGAACCGGTGGTGGACGTTCCGTGCCGGGGGCGCGCGGGGCGTGGGTGTGTCGTACGCGAGCTTCGTCGGGGTCTGCCTCGCGGGCCTCGGGCTCCGCCTGCTCACGATGCACCTACTCATGGAGTACGGCGGCCTCGGAGCGGGCCGCCGCTACTACCTCGCGAGCCTCGCCGGCATCTTCGTCGCCACCTTCTGGAACTTCGCGGGAAGCAAGTTCGTGGCCTTTCGCAAGCGATAGCTCGGGTTGCTTCTCGCGCGCGGGCCCACTGCTCCGCTTTGTCGCAGAACGCGACGGAAGCCCGCGCGAGACGCAGCGTTTCCCGCAGCAAGATCCCTCGGTTCCCTTCCAAGGAAAGGCGTCGGATGGCGCGGATGGACCTGTGTTCCTCTCGTCTTCCCATGCGCCGCTTCTGAGCAGAAGCCGGTACAAGGTTTGCTCACCTCCCCTCGTGCGGTCGGCGGGGAGGGCACCCAACTGAAGAAGATCACGATCATCGATCGAAGGCGCGAGTCGATCCTCCGGCTTTCAGACGATCTCGAGAGACGCGGTTACGAGGTGCGCACGTACGCCGACGAGCGCGAGGCGCTTGGAGAGATCGCGGCGTCGCGCCCCGACCTCGTGATCTCGGAAATCGCCCTTCGAGGCGTGTCCGGACTGCAGGTCCTCGCGGAGATCCGCGGAATCGATCCCCGCATTCCGGTCATCATCGTGACCGAGCACGAGAACACGCAAGACGCCATCGACGCGATGAGCGGCGGCGCCTACGACTATTTCCCGAAGCCGGTCGATGTGGAGAAGGCGCTCAAAGCGATCGAGAAGGCGCTCGAGCTCGGCCTACCCGAGGCGCGGCGCTCCCCGCCGGGAGAGAGCGTCGAGGTCGGCGCCGCCGCGGCTCGCCTCATCGGGAAGAGTCCGGAGATGGTGGAGATCTACAAAAGGATCGGGCAAGTCGCGGTGTCCGATGCGGCGATCCTGATCCAGGGAGAGAGCGGAACCGGAAAGGAGCTCGTCGCCCAGGCGATCCATCGGAACAGCCGGCGCCGGAACGGGCCGTTCCTCGCGGTCAACTGCGCCGCGATTCCCGAGACGCTTCTCGAGAGCGAGTTGTTCGGATACGAGCGCGGGGCGTTCACCGGCGCCGTCGCGCGCAAAGCCGGGAAATTCGAACAGGCCGACGGCGGGACGATCTTCCTCGACGAGATCGGAGACATGAGCCTCAGCATTCAGGCGAAGGTGCTCCGAGTCCTTCAGGACAGAAGCTTCGAGAGGGTGGGCGGACGCGAGACAATCTCCGCCGACACGCGCGTGGTTGCGGCCACGAACAAGAGCCTCGTCGAGTGCATGAAGAGGGGCACCTTCCGGGTCGATCTCTTCTATCGGCTGAAGGTCGTGTCGATCTTCCTCCCGCCTCTCCGCGAGCGCGGAGACGATGTTCTCCTTCTCGCCGAGTACTTCATTCAAAAGTTTAACTATCAACTGGTGAAGTCGGTCCGCGGGCTCTCGCCGGAGGCGACCGAGCTGCTCCGAACCTTCGATTGGCCGGGAAACGTGCGCGAGCTGGAGAACAACATCCAGACCGCGGTCCTCCTGAACAAGACCGGGGTGCTGATCCCCGAGGACTTCCCGATCTATCTCGAAAGGAAGGACGGCGGGACCCGCCTGGGGCCGGGCGCGAGAAGCCGCGACCTGGCGGGAGCCTTCCGAACGGTCCTCGAGCCGGTGTTCGGGTCGCTCTCGATTGAGCAGCGCGGCTCCGTCTACGACCGGATGATCCGCGATTTCGAGAAGGCTCTCCTCCGGCTCGCCTTGGAGAAGGTCGAGGGGAACCAGGTCCGGGCGTCGCGTCTCCTCGGGATCAGCCGGAACACCCTGCGCGGCCGGCTCGAGCGGTTTCGGGAGGATGAAGAGGCCGGGAGCGGCCGCTCCGAGCATCAGGTCTAGAGGCGGAGGTTGCGTAACAGCAAGGAGATACGGCGGGATCCGTCTTGACACCCCTCCCCGCGCGGTGTACGTTGAGGCGGACAAGGAGCCGGGAGATGGGATCCCGGTTCGGCCCGGAAGGATAATCATGAACCGAACGACGAGAACTTTCGTTCGAGCGATCCTCCTCCTCGGCGTCGCGGCCGGGGGGAGCTTCGCGCAGGTCGAGACGGAGCGCGTGTACACCATCGGCGTGGGGGACCTCCTGAGGGTTTCGGTTTGGCAGGAGCCGACCCTCAACCGGGAGGTCGAGGTCGGGATCGACGGCCTGGTTGTGCTCCCGCTGGTCGGATCGATCCGCGCGGCGGGCCACACGCCCTCCGCCCTCGCCGCGATCCTCACCGACCGCTACTCCCTCTACAAGAGAGACATCTCGCAGGTCGAGGTCGTGGTGATCGAGTTCAACAGCCGGGAGATCTTCGTGATCGGCGAGATCGGGCAGCCGGGGCGCTACACGTTTCAAGAGATCCCCGATCTGTGGACGGTGATCATGGAGGCGGGCGGGCCGACGACGAGCGCCTTCCTGAGCGAGGTCCGAATCCTCCGCGGGGAGGGCGAATCGATGCGGACGATCACGATCGACCTCAACGCCTATCTTCTCGGCGGAGATCGAGAGGCCCTTCCGCGACTGCAGCCGGGGGACACGGTGTACATCCCAAGGACGAGCGTGCTTGGAGCCGACTTCCTCGCCGACCGGGTCGTGTACGTGTTCGGAGAAGTCGTGCGGCCGGGCACGTACCTCGTCGGCGCCAACGAGAACCTGGTCGGAGCGCTCCTCCTCGCGGGGGGCATCACGCCTACCGGTGATCGCGGCCGCGTCCGGATCGTCCGCGACGAGTCGGGCCAGCGCGTGGTGACCGAGGTGAACATCGAGGACTACACGAAGCGGGGCGATCTCCGTGGGAACCCGATCCTGCGGGCGGGGGATACGATCGAGGTGGCGCGAGACTCCGAAACGAGGCTCCGCACCTTCTTCGACTCGTACGGCGCCGGCCTTCGAATGGTCTCGACCGTGCTCACGTTTGTGTATCTCTATGACCGCCTGGTGGACAACCGCTGAGTGAATCGAAAGGACGCGATGGACGACTCCCGGCAATCCTTCGATCCGCGGGCCTTTCAGGGGACGCTCGCGAAGAGGAAGTGGCACCTTCTCGTGCCGCTCGTTCTCGCGACCGCGACCTCGTTCGTCGTGGTCGAGCGGATGCCGGAGATCTACGCCATCGAGTCGGTTCTTCTCTTCGAGACGGCCGCCCCGCTCACCGGCGAGGTGGAGCGCCATCTCCTTCCGGGCACGAGCCCGTCCCGCGGACGCGAGGAGGACCGGAGGATCGAGGCGAACCTTCTGCGGATCAAGGTCAGCTCTCCCGATTTCCTCGGCGAGCTGGCGGAAGAGATGGGTTTCCTGAACGATCCGGCCGGTCTCGAGCGAGCCGCCCTGAAGAAGGCGGATAGCGGGGACCCGAAATCGCCCGAGGAGATCTTCCGCCAGGATGTCACCACGTGGCTGGCGAGCATGATCGAGGTCAACCTGGCGGGATCGAACATCTATCAGATCACGATGAAGGGGAACGATCGCGATCTCCTCTTCCGCATGTCGAACCTGATCAACACGAAGCTCCTCGAGATGGTGCAGAACGAACAGCTCGGCCGCCTGCGTGCGGCAAGCGTCTTCACCGACGAGCAGATCACGATCTACAAGGCGAAGCTCGACGAAGCGAGGCGGGATCTCGACCGTTTTCTCGCCTCTCAGCCGCTCTCGAGAAGCGAGCCGACCTTCTCGCGAATCGACGCCGCGGCGGTGGTCCGGCTCGTGGACGAGACCGGCTACGAGATCCTCCGCATCACCGAGCGCGAGCAGGAGTCGAGCGCGATGTTGACCCAAATGTACGGGTTCAACATCGATGCGTTCTTGGACGGCGCGATGCCTTCGGTCTCGCTCCTCGCGGAGAAGCTGGTGTCGCTCGAGAAGCAGCTCGGCTTCCTCCTCCTCGAACGGTCCTGGAACGATCCGACCGTGATCGCGCACAACACGAGGATCGGGGAGGCGCGCGCCGAGATCGAGGACGCCGGGCGTCGCCTCGCGCGCTCTCTTCTTCTGAACCAACCCTCGCGCGTGCAAGAACTGGCCGGGGATGTCCTCCGCGACCGCATCCTTCTGGACGCCCTTGCGTCGCGGAGGGGGGCGCTCGAGCAGCAAACCGTCGTGCCGTCCGTTCAGGGCCCCAGCCCCGCGGTCTTGAGTCGCCGGGCGCAGGAGCTCTCATTCCTCGAGGAGCAGGTCCGCATCAACGAGGGGATCTACAACTCCTTCCTTCGCCAAGCTACCTCCGCGAAGATCTCCGAAGCGGTCGAGACCGAGCAGCTCATGCGCAGCGTGCGGGTGATCCGCGCTCCCCAATGGCCCGCGAAGCCGGCCAGCCCGAACCGCCCGCAGGTGATCGGCCTCGGGATCTTGATCGGCCTTGCGCTCGGGGCGGCGGGGATGATGTTCGGCGAGTACTTCGATACCTCCGTGAAGGATGTCCGCCAGGCGGAGGAGATCGTCGGCGTGCCGATTCTCGGGACCATTCCGCTCATCGAATACCGCTTCCAACCCAGGACGCGCGGGGGCTTCTGGAGAAGAGGAACGGTGGCGCGGTGGGCAGGGGGGATCCTCGTCGCGATTCTCGTCGGCTTTCTCTTCTACCGAAGTCGGGCGGGTGTGGCCGAAGAGAGCGCGGAACCGGAGAACGAGGCGGGCGGGGGGATCGTGAACGAGGAGGTTGCGCGATGAACGGGAACGGCGTGCCGATCCTCGACCGGTACGATCCCGAGGCGCCGAGCGCGATCGAGTTTCGCAGACTTTATTCACGCCTCAAGTATAGGATGGGGGAGAAGCCGGTTTTTCCCCTGATGATGACGAGCTCGAAGCACGAAGAGGGGAAGACGACGACCGCGGCTTTCCTCGCGCTCACGATCGCGCGAAGCGAGGAAGGGCGTGTGCTTCTCGTCGACATGGATCTTCATCGCCCGCGCATCCACCGCCTCTACGGTCTCCCGATGCAAGGAGGCGTCAGCGAGTTCCTCCAGGGGGCGGAGCCGTTCGATCGGCTTCCGAAGAGCACGCCCCTCCCCAACCTGGACATCCTGACGAGCGGGCGAATGGTGCGTTCCCCATCCGCTCTCTTCGATCCTCCGCTTCTCCGCGGCTTCCTCGAGGAGCTGTCGAGGCGTTATCCGGTCGTGATCATCGACTCTCCGCCTCTCCTTCCCGTGAGCGACACGATGGTCCTCAGCACGCTCGTCGCGTCGATACTCTTGGTGGTGATGGCGGGGAAGACGCCGCGGGAAGTGGTCGCGCGGGGGACGGAGATCCTGAGGGACGTGAACGCCCCTCTCGCGGGCGTCGTTATCAACAACTCGAGGGGTGTCCTGCCATACTACTACAACTACAAGTACTACGGCTATCGCCGGAAGGAATAGCCTTGCCCGATCGCTGAATCGGAGTCGAGAACCTGCGCCACAAGAGGAGCGACCCGTGCCGACCGTCCCTGTAGCCGCCCGTCCCGTCGACCTCTCGATTCTCGTTCCGGTCTACAACGAGAAGGAGAACGTCGGCGCTCTCCACGCGGAGACCGTTCCGGTTCTCGATCGGCTCGGGCTCACATGGGAGATGGTCTTCGTGGACGACGGATCGATCGACGGGACGCACGAGGCGCTCGCGGCGATCCGGCGCGAGGACGCGAGGGTGCGCGTCGTCCGACTTCGCAGGAACTTCGGGCAGACAACGGCGCTCGCCGCGGGCTTCGATTACGCGAGGGGGGATCGGGTCGTCACCCTCGACGGGGATCTCCAGAATGACCCGCGCGACATCCCGCTTCTTCTCGAGAAGATGAACGAGGGATACGAGGTCGTGAGCGGCTGGCGGCGCGATCGGAAGGAGCCGTTCCTGACGCGCCGATTCCCTTCCGCCGCCGCCAACCGACTGATCGCCTATCTTTCGGGAGTGCCGATCCACGATTTCGGATGCACGCTGAAGGCATACGACCGGAGCGTGTTCGAACGGCTTCCGCTCTACGCCGAGACGCATCGTTTCCTCCCCGCGCTCGCCTCTCTCTCCGGGGCGCGCATGACGGAGACGGTCGTGCGCCACCATCCGCGCCGTTCCGGGCGTTCGAAGTACGGGCTCTCCCGCGTCGGCAAGGTGCTCGTCGATCTCCTCGCGCTCCAGATGATCCTGCACTTCTCGACGCGCCCGCGCCGCTGGTTCGGCGCTCTCGCCCTCCCGTTCGCGGTCTCAGGCACCGTATGCGGCGCATGGGCGGCGGCGGCCTATCTTGCTGAACCGGAAGGCCCGCCGGCGATCGTGCTGCCGGGCGCGACGTTTCTCCTCTTCTTCCTGTCGTTCTTCCTTCTCTCGCTCGGGTGGTTCGCGGAGCTCGTCACGGCGACCGGCATCCGCGAGAAGAGGCTCGCGCGCGTTCTCGGAGGGCCCGGACGATGAACGAATCGGCGATTCCCGCGGCGCGCGCCGGCTGTTCGGTTCTCGTGTACCTTCCGTACGCGACCGCCCGCCTCGGGGAGATCCTCTCGTCGATCCACGAGGGAATGCGCGGCGAGGAGTACGAGGTACTTCTCCTCGACGACGGGACGGGGCGAGGCGCGGAGTGGAAGGAGACGTTCGGCGAGGGGCCGGCTCCCGTTCGCGTCGTGCGGCTCGCGCGGCGCTTCGGCGAAGCGGTCGCCCTCGACGCGGCGCTTCCGCACGCGCGCGGCGCAACGCTTCTCACGATCCCTGCCGGAACACCGGTCACCGCGGAGGAGATCCTCTCGCTCCTTGCCGAGATCCGGCGGGGATCCGACCTCGTGGTCGGCTGCCGTTCCGGACAGACCGGTTCCTTTTTCGAGCGCATCCCGCTTTCGATTTACCGGGGCATGGCGCGCCGCGCGACCGGAATCGCGTTTCGCGATTTCGCGAGCGGCGTGCGCGCCTTCCGACGCGAGGTGGCGGAAGAGATCGCCCTCTACGGCGAGATGGTCCGGTTCCTTCCGATCTTGGCGGCGGGGCGCGGGTATCGGGTCGCGCAGATCGGCATTGCCGGAAAGTGGCCGCGCCCGGCAGGCGGCGCGCGCGCCCGCTTCCAGCCGATGACCTATGTCCACCGCATGCTCGATGTCCTGACGCTCTATTTTCTGCTGCGCTTCACAAAGAAGCCGCTCCGGTTCTTCGGGCTTCTCGGCATGCTTCTCCTCCTCCCCGGGGTGTTGATCATTCTCTATCTCTTCCTCGTCCGCATCCTCCTCCACCAAGGGATCGCCGGCCGCCCGCTTCTCCTCCTCGGCATCCTGCTCATGGTCCTCGGCGTGCAGACGATCTCGATCGGCCTGATCGGTGAGATGATCATCTTTACGCACTCGCGCGAGACCCGGGACTACAGCGTTCTCGAGGTCCTCGAATGATGAAGGTCCGCCTTCTCGAGCACGGCGAGGAGGAGGCATGGAACCGTTTCGTCGACGAGCGCCGGGAGAGCCTGCTCGGTCATCGTGCGGAGTGGCGGGAGATCCTCGCGGAGAGCCTTGGCCACGAGCCGCGCCATCTCGTCGCCGAGGAATCGGGCGCGATCCGCGGGGTTCTCCCGCTCGTCCGGGTCGCGGGGATCGTAGGCGGAAGGGCTCTCGTGTCGCTCCCGTGGCTCGACGCGGCCGGCCCTCTCGCGGCCGACGAGCAGGCGAGGGATGCGCTCGTTCGCCGAGCGGTCGAGATGGGACGCGAGACACGCTGTTCCTACGTCGAGATTCGATCGTTGAAGGAACTTCCGGAACCCCGGCCGGTTCGCGGGTCGAAGGCGGTCCTCATCCTCCCGCTCGACGAACCGGAGAGTATGTGGAAGGCGTTCGACGCGAAGGTGCGGAACCAGATTCGCAAGGCGGAGAGAGAAGGACTCGTGGGGGAGATCGCGGGGGAAGAGGGGATCGGCCCTTTCTACCGGGTCTTCTCGCGAAACATGCGGGATCTCGGTGTTCCTGTCTGGGGGGAGCGCTTCTTCCTGAGCATCCTTCGGCGCTTCGAGGGGCGTGCGCGGGTCGTCCTCGTTCGGCGGGACGGCCGAGCCGTGGGCGGAGCCCTTCTTCTCCGGCACGGGGAGACCGCCGTCGTCCCGAGCGCCTCCTCGCTTCGGAGCTACTTCTCCCTTTGCCCGAACCACCTTCTCTACTGGACGGCGCTTCGCGAAGCGCGGGCTCTCGGCGCGACCGTCTTCGATTTCGGCCGATCGACGCCGGGGAGCGGGACGTTTCGGTTCAAGGCTCAGTGGGGGGCCGAGCCGAGAACGTGTTTCTGGCACTACGCCCTTCTTCGGATCCGCGAGGTGCCGGAGAAGAACACCGATAGCCCGCGCCTCCGGTGGGCGGTCGCGGCGTGGAAGAGGCTTCCCGTCCCGATCGCGAACCGGATCGGGCCGATGATCGTGCGGAGG
>VGIW01000020.1 GCA_016867715.1 Candidatus Eisenbacteria bacterium
TGCGGAGCTTCTCGTCCGCGCCCTTCTCAGTCGCCTCCCCGAGGAGCGGGAACACGACCGCCGCCGCCAGGACGAGAGCGCCGACGAGGAACATGCGTCTTCCTGTCTTCATCGCGATACCTCCCTCGGGCCTTCCGACCCCGCACGATACGACGAGAAAGGGCTCCTCGTCGATTAAGGATTCTTGAGGCGGGCGCCGCCATGGTACCCTGGGGCCGTGAAGAGGACAATCGATCGGTCTCTCGAGAAGACGGCGCGGCTTCGCCCGCGGGCCCCCTTCCTCTTCTTCGAGCGGAAGACGATTCGCTACCGGGAGTTCCTCGAGCGCGTTCTCCGAATCGCCGGGGGCTTCGCACGCGCCGGCATCCGCCCCGGGGATCGGGTCGCCCTCCTTCTCGGAAACGTCCCGGAGTTCGCGGAGGCGGTCTTCGCGCTCCTTCGCCTCGGGGCGGTCCTCGTTCCGATCAATCACTTCCTCGCCCCGCGGGAGATCGCCCGGCTCGTGCGACGGGCCGAACCGGTGCTGATCGTCGCGGGGGAGGAGATGCTCCCCCTCCTCGCGGAGACCCCCGAGCCCTCGAAGGGCGTGATCGTGGTCGGAGGGAGCGGGGGGGAGGGCCGCGAGCTGTTCGGGAATCTCGCCCGAGGAGAGGCGGTTTCGCCGGAGGCGGAGAGGCCCGCTCCGGAGTCGACCGCGCTCCTTCTCTTCACGTCGGGGACGGAAGGAGAGCCGCGGGGCGTTCTCCTCTCGCACCGGAACCTCGCGGCGAACGCGCGGCAATGCGAGGAGGCTCTCGGGCCGCGCTCGAGCGACCGCTTTCTCCTCTTTCTTCCCCTCTTCCACACGTTCACGCTGACGGTCTGTCTCTTCCTCCCCGCCCTTATCGGCGCGTCGATCGCGCTGGAGCGCTCCGCGCGGAACTTCCGCCCGCTGATGCGCAGGGCTCTTCTCTCGCGGCGCGTGTCGATCTTCGTCGGGGTTCCCGCCGTCTACAACGCCCTCGCGCGCGCGCGCATCCCCTTCCTCGTCCGCAAGCTCCACAAGATCCGCATGATGATCTCGGGGAGCGCCCCTCTTTCCCCGCGCACGATCGCGGCGGTGGAGGAGCGGTTCGGCGCGCCGCTCCTCGAGGGTTACGGCCTGACCGAGGCCGGCCCGGTCGTCTCCGTGAACCGTCTGGAAAGAAGGGTGCCGGGGACGGTCGGGCCGCCCCTCCCCGGGATCGAGGCGCGCGTGCTGGGGGAGAGGGGGGAGGAGCGGATGCCCGGCGAGGCGGGGGAGCTCCTCGTCAAGGGAGAGAACGTCGCCGACGCCTTTCTCGGAGGCAAGTCCCCCGTGGAGAACGGGTGGCTCCGCACGGGGGACCTCGCGAGCCTGGATCTCCAGGGCTTCCTCACGATCCACGACCGGAAGAAGGACGTGATCCTCGTCCGGGGGATCAACGTCTACCCGCGCGAGATCGAGGAGGCGATCGAGGAGCATCCGGCGGTTGCCGGAGCGGCGGTGGTCCGCGCCAAGAGCGAGAAGAAGGGGGAGGTGCCGCGCGCCTTCGTCGTCCCCGCCGAGGGGATCGCGCTCTCCCCCGCGATGATCCTCGAGCACCTCCGCGGGCAGCTCGCCCCGTACAAGATCCCGGCGTACGTGGAGATCGTGAGCGAGCTCCCTCGGAGCGGAACGGGCAAGGTGCTCCGCAGGGTTCTCGAGGGACGCCCGCTCCCCGAGGGGGGCGGCGGATAGAGGATGCGCGATCGCCGGGACACGCGGCCGCCCCGCGGCGGAGGAGCGAGGAACGCGCGCGCCGCATGCCTCTCGGCGCTCCTCATCGTCGCGGCGGCTCCCCTCGCGAGGGCGGAAGAGCCGCGCGTGGAGGCGATCCACATCCTTCGCAAGGATGTCTTCAACCCGTCGGTCCCGCGCTTCGATCGCTTCCCCTACTCCTGGGTGAACGCCCTCCACATCCGGACGCGCGAGAACGTGATTCGCCGCGCGCTCCTCTTCCGCCCGGGGGACCCCTTCGATCCGGATGTTCTCGAGGAGACCGAGCGAAGCTTGAGGCATCTATCGTTCATCGCCTATGCGTCCGTCGTTCCGGGCGAGCGGAGAGGGAACGAGCAGGATGTCGTGGTCGAAACGCACGACATGTGGTCCACCCAAGTTTCACTTGATCTCGGGGACGGCCCGGAGGAACGGGCGGAGGGAGAGTCCTTCCTCGAGGTGAAGCTGGAGGAACAGAACCTCTTCGGGTTCGGGAAGCGGGTCGAGCTTCTCTACCGGCGAACGGACGGGGAGAACGCGTTCGGATGGCTCGTGTTCGACCCGCAGCTCCTCGGCGGCCGATGGACCCTGCGCGCCTACGACCTCGCGAGAAGCCCGGGGCAAGAGGCAGGCATCGAGATCGATCGCCCGTTCTACTCGCTCGATTCCCGCTGGGGAATGGGCGCGGCGACCGTACATCGCTCGCGGGACGACCGTCTCTATCGCAGAGATCGGGAGATCGGAACGTTCTTCCACGAAGATCGCCGGGACTACGCCCACGCCGGAAGGATGATCGGGGATCGCCGCCGCAAGCTCCTTCTTCGCGCGCTGTTCCTGCGTCAGGCGACCGACTTCTCGGACCTTCGCCCGACGGAGGGGGAGACCCCCGACCCCTCCCTCCTTGAGGCCGGCGAGACATCCCGACATCTCGCGATCTCGGCGGCGTACGGCCGGTTCCGCTTCGCCGAGGACGAGGGGATCGACTTCTTCGACCGTGTGGAGGACATCGAGCGAGGAGCGTACGCGGCGCTCTCCGCGGGGCCGGTGTGGGGAGCGCCCGACCGCTGGCGATTCGGCGCGGAGACTCACTGGGGCACGGAGATCGGGTCGCGCCGATACGCGTCCCTCGAGGCCGCTTCCCTCGTCGAGCGTCGCGCGAGCCGTTGGGGGAAGACGACGCTCGGCGCCGGGGCCCTCTACCATCAGAAGTGGGCGGGGCGGATGTGCGTCGCCGCCCGCGCCCTCTGGGACGAGGAGTGGCGGTCGGAAGCGGGGCGCGAGCTCTTCGCGGACGGGCCGGCCGGCCTCCGGGGGCGCGGCGATCGGGGCGACGCGGGAACGCGCCGCGTGTTGTTCAACTTCGAGAACCGGGTGGACACCGGCCTCCGGTTTCTCACGGTCGCCTTCGGCGCCGCCCTCTTCTTCGACGCGGGGGGCGCGTGGGACGCGGACGAACCGGTCCGCTTCCGCGATCTGGGTTCTTCCGTCGGGGCGGGCCTCCGGCTCGGCCTGACGAAGTCGCAGGACGGGCGTACCTACCGAATCGACCTCGCCCGGAACCTGGAGGACGGCTCGTTCCGCGTCGATATCGGTCTCGGCCACCTCTTCCTCGTCGGGAGACCCTTCGCGGAGTTCACCCGTCCTTTCCGCCTCTAGGCTGTCCAGGTACACGAGCCAGGCACACGGGCCAGGAACTCGCTGGGCCCTCCTTGGACAAGAAAGCGGATCCTCAAGGAATCGCGCGGTCGTTTCGATAAGGGGTGGGGGGCGGAAGCGCCGCCCCGGGTCGAACACGGCTCGCGAGGAGCGCCCGTGCGGAGCGGCCGGCGCGCGCGGAGTTGACGCGCGGCGCGGAAGAGTCGCCGCTGCGTGGCGCGGGGCGCGGGTATCGAGGAGAGGATCGACATGGAGCCGAGGCAACCCCGAAAGAAGGGAATTTCTCCGGGCGAGCTGCTCATCGTTCTGGCGATCATCGCGATCACCGCGGTGGTCGTCTTGCTCAACTTCGCGAGCACGCACTCTCGCTCGAAGGAAGCGGCTCTCGAGGAGAACATCAGCCTGCTTCGCGAGGCTCTCGACCTCTACCGCGAGGATCACGGCTGGTATCCCTGCGATCCGGAAAGAGACTGGAACCGCGTGGGAGACGGCGAGACGTTCAAGCAACAACTCACACGGTACACGAACGCGCACGGCGAACCGTCCGCCGAGAGGAATCGCGACTTCCGCTTTGGTCCATACTTGAGGTCGTGGCCGCTCGAGCCGATTTCCGGGAGCGCCGAGGTCACGATCGACCGAACCCACCGGAGGATCTTCGACCGGATGGCGGATCACGTCTCGGTTGGGCGGGGGAGCGGGGGGTGGCATTACGAGCCGCGTTCGGGGAACATCTGCGCGAACCTGGGAAACGAGTACCCGGTGGAATACGCTCACTACTAACCCGGCGACACCGGCAAGCGCCTTGACACGACTTCCCGCCCTCGACTAACTTACTTTCGTGAATGAAGATCCCCCCGGTCCTTCCGGGTCGGGGGTTTTCTGCCTACCGCCGGGGCGGGGTGCGTCCGGGCGAGCCCCGAGCATGAAAGGCGTTTTCGGTGACGGAGGCATCAACCGCCGCGCGGCGGCTTCGCGATCTCGAGCGAACCGTTGCGGAAATGGAATCGGCGCTCATCGCCTTCTCGGGGGGTGCCGACAGCGCTCTTCTGGTCCGGGTCGCCCACGATGTTCTCGGCGAGGGAGCGGTCGCCCTCACCGCGGTTTCGCCGTCCCTTCCGCGCGATGAGCTCGAGGAGAGCCGGCGCTTCGCCCAGGCGGTCGGAATTCGCCATCTTCTCGTCCCCTCGCGCGAGATGGAGAACCCCGACTACGTCGGCAACCCGGTCGATCGCTGCTACCACTGCAAGAGCGAGCTCTTCCGTCTGTGCCGCGCCGAGGCAGACCGGCTCGGGCTCCGCTGGGTGGCGGAGGGGAGCCAACGGGACGACCTTGGGGATTTCCGCCCGGGGCGGCGCGCCGCGGAAGAGCAAGGCGTGCGATCCCCGCTGATCGAGGCCGGGCTCGGGAAGACGGACGTTCGCGAGATCTCGCGGCTTCTCGATCTCGCGACCTGGGACAAACCGGCGATGGCCTGCCTCGCCTCACGCTTCCCTGCGGGGACCCCGATCACCGAGGAGGGGCTCCGGCGGGTCGAGGTTTGCGAGCGCTTCCTTCGTGAGAACGGCTTTCGCGTGGTTCGGGTTCGCCTCGAGGGGGAGGGGGCGCGCGTGGAGCTCGATCCGAAGGAGATCGAGCGCCTCGCCTCGGGGGAGATGCGGGGGCGCTTCCTCGCCCTCTGCAAGGAGAACGGGTTCGCGCGCGTCGCGCTCGATCTCGAGGGATACCGGCCGGCCGGGAAGGAGGCGGCCCGTGCGGGTCTCGCGTGAGTTCCGCTTCGAAGCGGCCCACCGCCTGCGCGATCACGGCGGAGGATGCGAGGCGCTGCACGGCCACACTTGGACGCTCCGAGTCACCGTCCAAGCCCCGGTCCGCGAGGACGGGCTCGCCTTTGACTTCCTCCTTCTCGAAGAGGAGGTCCGGGCCCGCGTTCTCGCTCGGATGGATCATTCGTATCTCAATGATTTACTCCCATCCCCATCGGCGGAAAACGTGGCGAGGTGGGCCTGGAAAGCCCTCGCTCATCTCCCGCTCGCCGAGATTCGGGTGTGGGAAACGCCGGACTCATTCGTGGCGTATGATGGGCGAGAGTAAACCGAACAGTCCGAGCCGAGCGGAGGCGGTGCGCCGCGAGACGATCGAGGCGTATCGCGCCCAGTACGCGCGCGCGTACAGGCGGAGATGGGGAATCGACCCCCCGGGGCGCCGTGTCCGGAGGATCGCCTTCGTGCACGACGGGCCGGGCGACGTCGAGGCGACGCATCGGCGCTCCCTGCTCGAGGCGAGGGGGGCCGCTGTGGAGGAGTGGTGGCCCGGCGCGGGTTTCGCGCCGCCGATCGACGGGGAGTGGCAAGGGCTCTTTCTCTCGGCCGCGGAACCGACCGATCGGGAGGCCAGATCGCTTCTCGCGCGGCTCGCGCGGCGGGCCGCCGAGAAGGGCGCGATCGTGGCGGCCGGGCCCCCGGCCGTGGCGTACCTCGCGCGGGAAGGCCTGCTCCGCGGGCGGACGGTCGCCTGCCCGCCCTCCGCGGAGGAGGAGATCGCTCGGTTCGGAGCCGTCCCCTCCCGCGCCTCGCTCGCCGAAGACAGGGGCTTCCTCACCTGCTCCGGCTGGGAACGAATCGGGGACCTGATCGTCGCGCTGCTCGACGTCTTGCATCCTCCTCGGCGGGAAGAGAGGGCGGAATCATGAAGCGAACAAACGACACGGCCGCCGCGATCGAGCCGATCGATCTCGTGCGGAAGCTCCTTCTCGCGATCGGAGAAGACCCGGATCGGGAAGGCCTGCGAAAGACCCCCGAACGCGTGGTGCGCGCCTATCAGTTTCTCACCGAGGGGTACCGGCTGACGCCGGAGGCGGTCGTCCAGGACGCCGTCTTCCACGAATCGGTCAACGAGATGGTGATGATTCAGAACATCGATGTGTATAGTTTGTGCGAGCATCACCTTCTCCCGTTCTACGGGCACTGCCACGTCGCGTATATCCCGGACGGCAAAGTGATCGGCCTTTCGAAGGTTCCGCGCATCGTGGAGGTCTACTCGCGCAGGCTCCAGCTCCAGGAACGCCTGACGAACCAGATCGCCGACGCGATCGAGAGGATCCTCTCGCCGAAGGGGGTCGCGATCGTGATCGACGCGATCCACCTTTGCATGGCGATGCGCGGGGTGGAGAAACAGAACGCGTTCACGAAGACCAGCGCCCTACTCGGGGAGTTCCACGAGGACCCGCAAACCAGGGCGGAGTTCTTCTCCCTCCTGCGCGGGTCGAGGGGATGAACGGGAGCGGAGATCGAAAGGAGCTCGGATGGATACGGCGCTGAAGGAGCCGAAATCGGCGGCGGTGCGCCTCGGGGACGCCTGGCGCCAGTGGGACGGAGACCTCGCCGCCTACGAATGGAAGGTCGAAACCTCGCACCGTCCGTTTCTCCTTCTCTTCGCGCTCTTCTGCATCCTGGTCGTGGCGGCCGGATGGCTCCTCTGGTATCTCGTGGTGCCGCGGCTCGCCGAGCTCCATCCGCGCGCGCCCTACTGGACCGGCCTCGCCTTTCTCGTCGGGGGAGGCGGGATCGTTCTCGTCAGCCTGTCGGTCATCCTCAGCGTCCTCACGAACCGCCGGCTCTTGCTCACCCGCCTCGCGCTCGTTTTCCTCGTTCTCGCGGTCCGCCCGAGCGCTCGTATCGCCCAGCGATTCGGCTTCTCGCGCGACCGCGTGGAGAACTCCTTCCTCAAGATCCACAACACGGTCACTCGGCTGATCGATTCCGGCCAGGGATACGACCGCATCCTCGTTCTTCTCCCGCGCTGTCTCTCGAAAGAGGCCCGGAATCGCCTCGTCGCGCTCGCGGAGAAGCACTGCTGCCGTCTCTACACCGCGGCGGGAGGGTCCGAAGCCCTCGTCCAGATCCGCGCCCTTCGCCCGAGGGCAATCGTCGCGGTCGCGTGCGAGCGCGATCTTGTCTCGGGGATCCGAGACGCGGGGACCGGAATCCCGGTGATCGGAATCCCGAACATTCGGGAGAACGGCCCGTGCTGGAAGGCGAACGTCGATTTCGGCGAGTTCGAGAAGGCGATTCGCTACTTCGCGTGCGGAACATCGAAAGACAAAGAATAGAACGGCGCGGCGCGCAGAGAGGAATCGTCCGCGGCGGTCAGCGACCACCCTCCCGAGCCCCCGCCGGATGCCCCGCCGCCCCCTCCGGGGGTGTCTCCCGCCGCGCGAGGACCGCTTCGAGGACGAGCGTCTCGGCCCCCCTGCGAATGCGAATCCAGACCCGATCCCCCGGACGATGCGCGCGGAGCGCGGCCGCGTAGCCGGCGAGGTCGCGGACCGCGTGTCCTCCGACACCGGTCACGAGATCGCCGGGGAGCACGCCCGCCGACTCGGCGGGGGAGCCGGGCGCGACGGACGCCACGAGAACCCCGTCGCCGGCCGGCACGGAGAAGTCGGGTAGGGTTCCGAGAAAGGGCCTTTCGCGATCGGGAGGGGGCGCGCCCGAAGAGACGCCCTCCCCGTGAAAACCTCGGGCAAGGCGCGCGAAGAGGGGAGCGGCCTCGCGAGCGAACCGGGTCACGCGCGCGAGCCCTTCGTAGTCGATCTTCTCTTCCGTGTCGGTCGGCCGATGGTAGTCGGCATGAGGCCCGGTGAAGAGCATCATCGATGGGACGCGCGCCCCGGCGAAGGAGGCGAGGTCGCCCGCCTCGTAGCCGGACCGCATCTCGAGGGTCGGTGGGTCGGCGGGGAGGAGGGCCGCGAGCGAGTCGCGCGCCTCCTCGAGAAGCCCGGCGACCGCGACGAGAAGAGGGCCGCCGCCGAGGCGCCCCACCATGTCCACGTTCACCATCGCCGCGGCCTCGGAGAGGGGGACGGGCGGGCGGCACACGTACGCCCGCGAGCCGAGGAGCCCCGCTTCCTCTCCCGTAAACGCGGCGAACACGACCGGCCCCTCGTGCGGGTTCTCCCTCGCGAACGCCCGCGCGGTCTCGATGAGAAGCGCGACTCCCGACGCGTTGTCGTCGGCGCCCGGATGCATGACTCCATCTTTCATACCTAAATGATCATAATGCGCGCCGATGACGAGAACACGCCCCTCTCGATCCGGATCGACGGCGCCGATCACGTTCCCCATGCGCTTCGCGGGAACGAAGGGCTCGTCCCCGGCGGCGCATCCCTCGATCCTCCCCTCCGCACCGACCGCGAACGTATGGAGGAACGAACCGGGCGCGTCGCCCGCCCCGATCGCCGACAGCCCGATCTCCAGGAACCTTCCGGCGATGTACTCGGCCGCCGCACGCTCCCCCTCGCTCCCCGCTTCCCGCCCGGCGAGCGTGGGAGAGGAGAGGAAACGGACGTGCGCGGCGAGCCGCCCCTCGAGCGAGGAATCGGGAAGAGCGCCCGCGGCGAGCGCGCCGCGCGCCGCGAGGAAGAAGAGAACCGGAAAGAACACCGCTCGGTTCATGATGCTATGAAGATAGAAGAGAGGGCGCCGTCCGGGCAAGAGACGGTTGCGCGGAGGGGGCCGCTTGTCTAAGCTGAGGGAGTCGGCCCGCGACCCCGGCCGCAAGGAAGGGACGCGATGGACTCTCCTGATCCCCGCGAAAGAAACGACACTCCTCGCCGTTCGCGGAAGATCTCCGCCGACGCGGACGAGACGTTCGAGTTCCTCTCCGACGACCGGAACCTCCCCTCTTGGTGGGGTTCCGGCGCGGAACGGGAGGAGGAAGGCGCGGAGGGGCTTCACATGGATGCCGATCCGGGCGCGCGCGCCGTTCATCTTCGCTGGGGGTCGCCGGGGATGTGGCGGCACATGGTGGCGAGCGTGGCCCCGGACGGGCCCGGCTCTCGCGTCACGATCCAATTCGTTCCGGTCCCCGGATGCGACGGGGTCTGCCTCGACCGGGAGATTCTTCGGGCGGGCGGATCGCTCCGGAGGCTCGCGCGGCTTCTCGATCGCCGCGCCCACCTGGTGGACACCGACCACTATTGGCTCTAGGCAGGCTTACTTCTCGCGCCCCCTGATCGCCTCGACCGCCGTGATCGCCGCCTTCGCCGCGGCGTCGATCTCCGCTTCCTCTCCTCCCATCTGGAGGCGCCCGAACGCTCCGAAGGTCTGCACCTGCACGAGCGTCACGCGCGCCGCCTTCTCCGCCTCGTTCGCGGCAAGAGCGATGTAAGCGGCCGGCTCCGTCTCCATGATGAAGAGAGATTGTCCCGGGAGAAGCATCGAGCCGTACCGGGTTCGGTTCACCGCTTGGGCGTGCATCGGCTCGACCGCACGGATGATCTGGCTCGAGACGACCCTCGGACGGATCCGATCCGTTGCCTTGAGTCGTAAATAATTCAGGGCTGCTTCTCCGGCTTGGCGGACCTCTCCCTGCGCCTTGTGGTGCACCTCGAGGAGCCCGTACGCGCGCTCGACGACCTGGATGGCCGGTTGGACGGCGGTTGCCTTGAGACAGACGTCGGTGATCGTGTGAATCGGCATGCCGGGGGCGACCTCGATCCAGAGCGAGGCATCGTCCCGGACCGGCGGAAAGCCGCGCCCGGTGCACCCGGTGAACGCGGCGAGTTGTGGTTGCAGGCTGTCCAGAAACACGAAGGACCTGAGCTCGATCATCTCGCCCTCCTCGTCGGTCGTTCCTCTTCTATCGCATCGCCGCCCGCCGGTCAAGGACGAGACGCGGGAACCCACTGGGGTTGGCCCCAGGGGCGGCGCCCGACGATCGAAGAACGGCGCGGCGTTTCTTGACAGAACGCCCCGCCCGTGGGAGCATAGCCGAGCGAAGGGGCGGGCACGCTCGAGGAGCGCGAAGGCGTCTCCGGCGAGCCCTTTCCTCTCGTGTTCAGACGGGAGGAGTTCCGAGAAGCATCGCGCAATCCGCAAAGGTGGGGGTGCAAGATGAAGATCACCGTTGTCGGCGCCGGACACGTGGGCGCCACCGTCGCGCAGCAGATCGCCCAGCAGGAGTTGGCCCGGGAGGTCGTGCTCGTCGACATCTTGGAAGGAATCCCGCAGGGGAAAGGGCTCGATCTCTGGGAGACCGCGCCCGTGCTGGGCTCCGACACGAGGTTGCGCGGAACGAACGCCTACGAAGATACGGCCGGATCGGACATCTGCGTGATCACCGCCGGCGTGGCCCGAAAGCCCGGCATGAGCCGCGATGATCTCCTCGAGACGAACAAGAAGATCGTGAAGTCGGTCACCGAGTCGCTCGTGAAGCACTCGCCGAAGTCGATCCTTGTCGTCGTTTCGAACCCGCTCGACGTGATGTGCTACGTCGCCCTCAAGACGAGCGGCTTCCCGCACGCGCGCGTGTTCGGCATGGCCGGCATTCTCGATACCGCCCGCTACCGCGCCTTCCTCGCCGAAGACCTCGGCATCTCCGTGCGCGACATTCAAGCGATCGTGCTCGGCGGCCACGGGGACTCGATGGTTCCCCTTCCGCGCTACACGACGATCGCGGGGATCCCGCTCTCGGAGTGGATGTCCCCCGACCGGATCGAGAAGCACGTCGACCGCACGCGGAACGGCGGCGCGGAGATCGTCGGCTACTTGAAGACCGGATCCGCCTACTACGCGCCCGGAGCGGCGGTGGCCGAGATGGTCGAGGCGCTCGTGAAGAACAGCAAGCGGATCCTCCCCTGCTCGGCGTGGCTCAACGGCGAGTACGGGCTCCGCGAAGTCTACATCGGCGTCCCGGTCGTGCTCGGCGCGAAGGGGATCGAGAAGATCGTCGAGGTGGCGCTCACTCCCGAGGAGAAGGCCGCGCTGGAGACATCAGCGGGCCACGTGAAAGGGGTCATGGAGCGGATGGCGCTGTAGTCGGGTCGCCGCCCGGACCGCTTCCAGAGAAGAAACGCCCGGGCCGTCGATCGACCACCCGGGCTTTCGTTCGCCCGGCCGCGCGCCCTCGGGGAGGAGAGGACCGCCCGCGGGGCTCGAGGGACGCCCCGTCTACTCCTCGAAAAAGTTTCGTCCCTGAAACATCGGGAAATCGATTCCCGTCGTCGCCTGGTTGTTTCTCACGTCGATCGCGAGGAGTTGGACGCCGAGCCCCCACTTTCCGTAGAGGCCGAAAAGGCTCTTCTGTTCGTCATAGGCCCCGTCCGTGGTCACGTTCCGGAACGCGTAGAGGTAGTACTTCCCAGGAGCGAGGTTCTCGATCGAGTAGTCGCCGTCCGGATCGTCGACCCAGCCGAGGGCCATGATGTAGTCCTCGAAGGCCTGCCCCCAGCCGACCCACCGATACGCATCCACGAGGATCAGGACCGAACCGACCGGGTTGTAGGAGCCCGGCGTCTGGATGTGGCCGTGGATCGAACCGGTCGGGGGGACGGCGGTCGTGCTGAACGAGAGGAGGGCCGCCTCGTCGAGACCGGTCGAGTCGGCGCCGAGCGCCCACAGGACGAGCAGCTGGTACGCCGTGTTCGGGTCCAGGGCGATGTTCCGGCTGAACGTCCGCATGTCCTCGCTCCGAAGAAGCCACTGCTGGTACCCGCCGCTGCCGCCGAGACCCCTGAGGCCGGGAACCAGAATTGCCCCCACCTCGAGAACCGGACGGTCGAACGTGATCGACACGGTGACCGTATCACCGAGAGCATGCGACCCGTGCTCCGGCGAGAGCGCGAGGATCTTCACCGTCTCCTCTGTGTCGCCCGGGCCGGACGGGTTGTCGCTTCCCCCACCGCACCCGAGGACGAGGAGCGGGACGAGAACGCCGACCCAGAGGAGAACCTTCCGCGCGTTCATGGCATGACCTCCTGGACGTTTGATCCTACCTCTCGGAGATTCCGAGCCTCCCACCGATAGACGCCGGAACCTCCCCGAGGGTTCATCCGTTTCGACACGAACTGCATACGATCCATCGTTCTTCTCTATTCTCCGCTCCGCGAGCGGCAGGCGGGAGTCCTCTTGCCGGGGAGCGGGGCAAGGGGGTGAACCGGCGAGTTCCCGAGCGCGCCGGGCCCTTGTTTGCTCGGCGAGCCAGGGTCGTGCAGGCGTTTTCTCGGCCGGAGAGCGGGGCAAGAGAGTGAACCGGCGAGTTCCCGAGCGCGCCGGGTTCTTTCGAGCCAGCTGCCTTCCGCGCGCACCGCGCGCGAGGGGTGTCTGAGCCGGCACCCCCTTGCCCGATCCCCGGCGGTCGCTCAGGGAGCATCCTCCTGGCTAATGCATGCGGCGCACGGTGAAGCGGCAAAGCTCCGCCAGCGCCTCCCGGTGCGCGGATTCGGGGAAGCGATGAAGCCGCTCGAGGCCCTCTCGAACATGGTCCTCCGCGATCCGAATCGAATCCTCGACCGCCCCGTTCCTCGCCACGGTGGCCGCGATCCACGCGACTCGGTCTTTGTCGTCGGCAGCTCCGTGAAGGAGCTCGCGCACTTCCCCCGCGAGAGCCTCGTCTTTCTCCATCGCGAGGATGAGCGGGAGGGTCACCTTCCCCTCCGCGAGGTCGCTCGTCTCCCCCTTGCCCGTGTCCCGCGACACCCCGACATAGTCGAGCACGTCGTCGGCGATCTGGAAGGCGATGCCGAAGTGGTGTCCGAAGCGGGCGAGGTCTTCCGCCCTCTCGCCGGGGAGCCCGCCGATCATCGCCGCGGCCCGCCCGCACCAGGAGAAGAGCGAGGCGGTCTTACAGCGGATGATCTCGTCGTAGGCCTCGCGCGCGAGGAGCGGATCCCCGGCGTGGGCGAGCTGGAGCAGCTCCCCCTGCACGAGATCCTCCACGGTGCGCGCCAGATGCCGCGCGATCTGAAAGTGCCCGCGGTCCATCATGATCGTGAAGGCGCGCGCGAAGATGAAGTCGCCGACGAGGACCGGCGCCTCGTTCCCCCAGATCCGGTTCGCGGTCGGACGCCCGCGCCTCACCGTCCCCTCGTCGATCACGTCGTCGTGGAGAAGCGTGGCCGAGTGGATCATCTCGCTCACGGAGGCGAGAACGATATGCTCCTCTCCGCCGTAGCCCGCCAGACGGGCCGCGAGGCAGTGAACGATCGGGCGGATCCGCTTCCCGCCCGCCCCGACGAGGTGGCGCACGACCGTCGGAACAAGATCGAATGAAGCATCGACGCTCGAGGTGAGAAGCTTCTCGACCTTCGCGTAGTCCTCATTCACCACGCCGAGCGGCCCGCGCGCGAAGAGATCGTCGAAGGTTCTCGCGGGGGAGAGCCCGCCCTCCGAGTGGATCGGCGCGCTCATCGCGGCTCCTCCTTTCCGCCGAGGAGAACATCCCACGCGGGAGCGCCCGCCCCCTCTCTCCCCAACAGACCGAGAAAGAGCGTGCGGCCGGTTTCCGCGATCCCGAGGAGATCCCGGGTCCGCCGGGAGAGCGTCGGATCGGACGCGCCTCCGCCGCCGTCCTCGATCCCTCGGAGAACCGCGCGAAGAGCGTCGATCGCCTCGTTGATCGCGGGGAGCTCGCGCTCGTTCAGCACGCGGAGGACCATCTTCGGCACGTTCTCTTCCGCCTCGAAGAAGTCCTTCCGTTCGCCCGGCTTCCACGACTTACGAACGACCCCCCATCGGAGCAGCTCCTGGAGCGCCATGCTCGCGGAGCCCCGGCTGATCGAGAGCTGTTCGGCGATCTCCGCGGCCGAGAGGGCGTTGTCTTGCAGGTAGAGGAGCGTCCAGATCCTCCCGAGGTTCTTGCGGAACCCCCAGAGCTCCATCATCCGCCCGATGATCTGGCAGATCTCGAAGCGCGCCCCCGCCTCCGAGGAAGGGGAAGAACCTCTTTCGGGACGCACGCCCACGCTCCTTTTCAGAAGTTTCAATACTTTCTGAAAGACTATTCGGATCGGCGCGTCGTGTCAAGGCGAAGCGCAGGTGATGACGTAAGGCCGGAGAGACCGCGCGCGGGGGTGCGCGAAAGAGAGAAGGTGAACTCCGCGGACGCACGGGCTACCATGCGGGAAGAGGGGAAGAGGCGCGTGACCACCTGCCGCTACGAGGACACGAGGAACCGGTTTCGCTGCCCGGAGAGCGTTTCGGGAGCCTCGCCCTGGTGCTTCTGGCACAACCCGGAACAGCCGAAGAGCCGAGACGCGGTGGAGGCGGCTGTTTCCGAGAAGCGGAACCTGACGGGCGCGTGGATCGAGGGGATCGATCTTTCCGGCGTCGACCTCACGAACGTCTGTCTGTACGGATCGGTTCTCCGCTTCGCGAAGCTGGACGGCGCCAGGCTGGGGCGCGCCGATCTTCGTTACGCGGATCTCACGCGCGCCTCGCTCACGGAGGCGGATCTCTCCGACGCGCGTCTCGAGGGAGCTCTTCTCCCAAAAGCCGTTCTTCGGAAGGCGATGCTCCGCTACGCGAACGCAGCCGGTGCGAACCTCCGCGAGGCGGACCTCACCGAGGCGGACGCGCTCTCCGCGCATCTCGCCGGAGCCGACTTCTCCGGCTGCGCGCTCGCTCTCGCCTCGCTCGGCCTCGCGAACCTCGCGAAGGCGAGTTTTCGAGGAGGCGTTCTCGACCGCGCCGATCTCGCCGGCGCGAACCTCGCGGGGGCGGATCTTCGCGGCGCGAGCCTCCGCGGGGTCCGCGTCGACCGCGCGACGCGCTTCGACGCGGCGCGCTACGACCGGAGAACCGTCTTCTCCGGCATCGACACCTCCGCGATCGATCCGGGGCAGCATCCCGTTCTGCTCCGGGACATCCGCGACGCCCAGTTCCTCGCGGAGTACGCGAAGGAGCATCCGGGGATCTTCCGTCTATGGAAGGAGACATCGGACTGCGGGCGCTCGCTCCGCCGTTGGTCGCTCCTCTACCTCGCCGCGGGGGCGCTCTTCGGAACCGCGCGAGCGTTTCTTCCCGGCGCGATCGACGGACGATCCTCGATCGCGGGCGCCTTTCTCGATTCGCTCATACGCATCCTCTCGCTCGGCGGCTCGGGAGGCAGCGCGCTCACGAACACCGGGCGCGCGCTCCTCCTCGCCGAGAGCGCCGCCTCGTATCTCCTCTTCGCCGGTTTTCTTGCGATCCTCTTCCACAAGATCGCGAGAAGGGGATAGGACGCCGCGGGCGAGCTTCGCAGCCGATCGCAGCGAAAGGCGATTGTGAGACCGGGCCTACGCGTGCAGGAGCATTTCCGGGTGGTTCGAGGCGATGCCGTGGACGCCCATCGCCTTCAGCTTGCGGATGACGTCGATGTCGTCGACCGTGTACGCGTACACGGGGACGCCCCGCTCCTCGAGGAAGCGGACGAGGCCGGGCGTGACGAGCTTGTAGTAGAGCATCACGGCGTCGGCCCTCGCCTTTTCGATCTGCCGGAGCACGAGGAAGCGGATCGTCCGGCGGAGAACGAAGAGGGCCGCCCAGCGGAGCGGCGCGATCCGCTCGAGCGCGGAAAGATGAAAAAAGTCCTTCGGGAGGGAGATGCCGGTGTGGATCTTCGGCTCGAGCTCCTTGATCTTGCGGAGGCTCTTCGCGTGATGCGAGCTGATGAGGACGTCTCTCTCGACCCCCTTGCCGACGAGCATCTCGACGAGCCGTTCTTCTCCGCCTCGTGATTTCAGATCGATGTTCATGAGGGCGGAGCCCTTGACCACATCGATCACCTGCTGGAGAAGCGGGATCGTCTCTCCCTGCCCCACGCGGTGTTGGAGGAGATCGTTCCACCGTTTCCGGGCGATGCGCGACTGGAGATCGAAGAAGCGCCCGACCCGACTCGAGTGCCAGAGGACGAACTGATCGTCGAGCGTCTTCCGGATATCGAACTCGACCACGTCGACCCCCATCTCGACCGCCTTTCGGATCGACGCGATCGAGTTCTCCCAGAAGTGGGAGGGGGCCCCGCGGTGGCCGATTCGGAGAACTTGTTTCTTCTTCATCGTCCTCGATGCGGGCGGACGCCGCTTGCGCCGACCCGTGAAATCCTCAACCTGCTCCCGTCCGGGCAAATCAACGGGAAATCTACTCGAAGAGGACCGCCTTGTCAACTGCTTTCCTTGCAAAGACTACCGCCTCCATGCTAGCCTCCGCCAGGGAGAAGCGGCATGAGCGTCCTCATTCGAAACGCGGAAACGGTCGCCCTGCTCGACCCGGGACGGCGCGAGATCCGAGGAGGCTGGGTCCTCTTCGACGAGGGGGTGATCCGCGCCGTCGGCGAGCCGGGGAACGAGCCGGCGGGCGCGGGCGAGATCGTGGGCGCGCGCGGCGCGGTCGTCCTCCCCGGCCTCGTCAACACGCATCATCATTTCTTCCAGACGCTCACGCGCGCGTTCCCCGGCGCGGCCGATTCCTCTCTCTTCCCGTGGCTTCGAGCCCTCTATCCCGCCTGGGCGGGGTTGACGCGGGAGGCGGTCCGCACGGCTTCCCTCACCGCGATGGCGGAGCTCCTTCTCTCCGGCTGCACGACGACCTCGGATCACCATTATCTCTTCACTCGCGCATGCTCCGATCCGACCGACGCGACGATCGAGTCGGCGCTCGCGATCGGCATTCGCCTTCACGCGACGCGCGGAAGCATGAGCCTCTCGGAGAAGGACGGCGGCCTTCCGCCCGACTCGGTCGTCCAAGACGAGGAGACGATCCTTCGTGATTCGGTCCGCCTCATCGAGCGGTACCACGACCCTTCGCCGGGCGCGCGCGTCCGGATCGCCCTCGCCCCCTGTTCCCCCTTCTCGGTCACCGAGGACCTCATGCGGGAGACGGCGCGGATCGCCTCGTCGTACGGCGTCCGCCTCCACACGCACCTCGCGGAGACGAAGGACGAAGAGGAGTACTGCCTCGCGCGCTACGGAGTTCGGCCTCTCGACTTCCTCGAGCGCGCGGGGTGGCTCGCCGACCGGACGTGGATCGCGCACGGGATTCACTTTGAACCTCAAGAAATCGATCGGATCGGGCGCGCGCGGATGGGGGTCGCGCACTGCCCCTCCTCGAACATGAGGCTTGGATCGGGCGCCGCGCCGGTTCTCGATCTTCTCGCCGCAGGCGCGAAGGTAGGCCTCGGCGTGGACGGGTCCGCGTCGAACGACGCATCCTCGATCGCTGCGGAAGCGCGCCAGGCGCTCTTCGCCGGACGGCTCCGATACGGCGCCGAACGGGTGGCGGCGGACGAGGTCCTTCGATGGGCGACGCGCGGCGGCGCCGAGATCCTCGGGCGGGACGACATCGGCCGAATCGCCCCCGGTTTTCGCGCGGACCTCGCCCTCTTCCGCCTGGACGACATCGCGTTCTGGGGCGCCGGCGATCCGATCGCGGCCCTCCTCCTCTCGGGACCGGCGCGGGTCGATACGCTCTTCGTGGAGGGACGCGCGATCGTGCGGGAGGGACGTCTCCTCACGATCGACCTCGACCAGCACCGCGAGCGGCACCATCTTGCCGCGCGCGCGCTCGCGGCCGGATCGTGACGGCTCCCGGCCTCCTCTGATACGATGGCGCGACGAAGACGATCGATCGGAGGATTCGACATGCGTCCCCTCGTTCTTGGCGGCGGCACGGTCGCGACCCTCGACGCGTCGAACCGCGTGTTCGCTCCCGGCGCGGTGCGCGTCGAAGGGGACCGCATCACCCACGCCGGGTTCGATGCCGACGTCCCGACCGAGGGGGCCGACCGGATCGACGCGCGGGGGATGATCGTTCTTCCCGGGCTCTTCAACGCGCACACGCATCTCTACAGCTCGCTCGCGCGCGGGCTCGCCCCGCGCGGCGATCCGCCTGCTTCTTTCCGCGCGATCCTCGAAACGCTCTGGTGGAGATGGGATCGCCTGCTCGATGAAGACGCGATCCTTTGGAACGCGAAGGCGGGACTTCTCGAATCGATCCGGCGCGGGGTGACCGCGGTGAACGATCATCACGCGAGCCCGAACGCGGCGCGCGGCTCCCTCGACAGGATCGCGGAGGCGGCGCTCGCGATCGGAGTGCGTGTTTGTCTTTGCTACGAGGTCTCCGACCGGGACGGGCCCGCGCTTCGCGATCGGGGGATCGAGGAGAACGAGCGCTTCGCGCGGCGCGCGGCGTCCGAGCCGAACCCGCTTCTCGCGGCGACGATCGGCGCGCACGCGTCGTTTACGCTCTCCGACGAGACGCTCGAGCGGATCGCATCTCTCTCTGCCGCCTCGGGGAGGCCGGTTCATCTTCACGTCGACGAGGGTCCCGAGGACGGCGAGGACGCGCGCGCGAGGGGAGAGCGATCGGCCGCGGCGCGCCTCGCGCGCGCGGGAATCCTCCGCGAGGGGACGATCGCCGTTCACGCGGTACACGCGGACGAGGAGGACGCCGCGCTCCTCGCCCTGGCGGGGGCTTTCGTCGTGCACAACCCGCGCTCGAACGGAGCGAACGCGGTGGGGCGCGCGCCGATCGAGATGTTCCTCCGGGCCGGCGCGGCGCTCGCGCTCGGGACCGACGGCATGAGCGGCGATCTCGGAGCGGATGCCGCCGCGCTCGGTGCGGTTCACCGTTCGGCGGCGAGGGATCGCTCGATCCCGTTCGATCTTCCGTTCCAGCTCGCATGGAGAGGGAACGCGCGCCTCGCGAGCGCTCTCTTCGGAAAGCGGATGGGCGTGCTCGCCCCCGGTTGCGCGGGAGACATCGCCGCGTTCCGCTACGATCCGCCCTCGCCGATCCGCGCAGAGAACCTCGCGGCGCACTGGCAGCTCGGGATCGCCTCGCTCCCGGCCGCGCACCTGGTCGTGGCCGGAGAGCCGGTCCTCGTCGACGGGCGCATCCTCCGGATCGACGAAGAGGAGACGATGGAGGGGGCGCGCGCGGCGGCGGCGCGGCTCCATCAAGCCTTTTATAGGTGAACGAAAACAAAGGGGATTCACGCGCATGAGGGAAGCGCTGATCGATCGAGCGGAAGGCTACCGGGAACGGATGACCCGTTTCCTACGGGATCTGATCGCGATCCCCTCGCCGAGCGGCGAAGAAGGGAAGGTCGTCGCGAGGATTGGCGAGGAGATGGCAGCGCTCGGTTTCGACGAGGTCCGGACCGACCGGATCGGCAACATCATCGGGAGAATCGGGAAGGGCTCCCGGATCCTTCTCTTCGACTCGCACGTCGACACGGTCGGAATCGGCGATCCGGACGCGTGGCCGCACGACCCGTTCCGAGGGAAGGTCGAAGGGGAGATCGTGTTCGGACGGGGAGCGTCGGACAACAAGGGGGGCGTCGCGGCGATGGTCTACGGCGGGCGCCTCATCCGCGACCTCGCGCTCGACGGCGGCTTCACGATCCTCGTGGTCGGCTCCGTGATGGAGGAGGACTGCGACGGCCTCTGCTACAAATCGCTGATCGAGGAGGAGAAGGTCCGCCCGGACTTCGTCGTGCTCGGGGAGGCGACGGGGCTTCGCATCTACAGGGGGCACCGCGGGCGCGTGGAGATGCGCGTCGAGACGCGCGGCCGCTCGTGCCACGCGAGCGCTCCGGAACGGGGGAAGAACGCGGTCTATCGGATGGCGCCGATCGTGCAAGGGATCGAGCGTCTCGGGCCGAAGCTTCGGACCGATCGCTTTCTCGGCAAGGGGAGCGCCGCGGTCACTCACATCGACTGCCGAACTCCCTCGCTGAACGCGGTCCCCGACCGCGCGTCGATCGTGATCGACCGCCGCCTCACCGCCGGCGAGACGAAGGCGTCCGCTCTTCGCGAGGTGCGCCGCATCGCCGGGAAGGAGGGGAAGGTCGAGATCCTCGAGTACCGAAAGCCGAGCCACACCGGCCACGTGCTTCCGATGGAGAAGTACTTCCCCTCTTGGGTTCTTCCCGCGGACCACGCGCTCGTCCTGGCCGGCGCCGACGCCTACCGAACGCTCGTCCGCCGGAAGCCCGCGATCGGGCGATGGACCTTCTCGACGAACGGAACCTACACGATGGGAATCGCCGGGATCCCGACGATCGGGCTCGGGCCTTCCGAGGAGCGCTTCGCCCATTCGATCCTCGACCGTTGCCCCATCAACCATCTGACCGCCGCCGCCGCCTTCTACGCGGCGCTTCCGCGCGCGCTCCGGGCGCGCCTCGAAGGAGCCGAACGGAAATGACCACCGATCTCAAGGGACGCGACTACATCGAGACGAGCGACTGGAGCGACGCGGAGATCGAAACCGCCCTCGCGGTCTCGCGCGACCTCAAGGAGAAGTTCCGGAGGAAAGAGCCGCACCGCTTGCTTCCCGACCGAACGATCTTTCTTCTCTTCTTCGACAAGTCGACGAGGACCAGGAACTCGTTCGAGGCGGGGATCACGCAGCTCGGCGGGCACGCGCACTTCATCACGACGGAGACGAGCCAGATCTCCCACGGCGAGAGCCCGAGGGACACCGGCGTCATTCTCTCCCGCTACGGACACGGCATCGCGATCCGCCACGATCTCATCCCGGGCGAGGGGAACGCCTACATGCGCGAGGTCGCCGAGCAGGCGGACAAACCGGTGATCAACATGCAATGCGACATCGACCATCCGTGCCAGACGCTCGCCGATCTCCTCACGATCCGCGAGCGCTTCGGCGAGACCCTGAAGGGGCTCAAGGTCGCGGTCTCGTGGGCCTACGCGCCGTCGTACGCCAAGCCGCTCTCCGTCCCGCAAGGGCTCGCGATGCTGCTCACGCGCTTCGGGATGGAGGTCGTCCTCGCCCACCCGCCCGAGTTCCCGCTCATGCCGCACACGCTCGAGAGGGCGCGCGCGAACGCGAAGCGCTCGGGAGGCTCCTTCCGCGTCGCCCACTCGATGGAGGAGGCGTTCGAGGGAGCGCACGTCGTCTATCCGAAGAGCTGGGGGTGCATCGATCTCTTTCGCGAGCCGGAGCGTTCGCTCGCGCTCGCGAAGAAGTACGCGCACTGGATCTGCGATGAGAAGAAGATGGCGATCGCGCGCAAGGATTCGATCTACATGCACTGCCTCCCGGCGGACCGGGGGCACGAGGTGACCGACGCGGTGATCGACGGCCCGCACTCGGTCGTGTACGACGAGGCGGAGAACCGGCTGCACACGGCGAAGGCGCTCATGGCGCTCGTAATGGAGTAGCGGCGATGCGGCTCCCCCCGACGGAGACGGTTTCCGGGTTCGCGTGCCTCGCGTGCGCGCAGCTCGAACCGCCGGAGACCGAGCGTCTCACCTGCCCTTCGTGCGGGGCGAACCTCGACGTGCTCTACGATTACGAGCGGATCGCGCGAAGGATCGACCCGGACCGCCTCCGCGCGGAGCGGGATCCCTCGATCTGGCGGTATCGGGCGCTCCTTCCGCTTCGCGAGTCGAGCGGGCCGCCGCCTCTTCTCGTGGGGGGGCGGCCCCTTCTCCGCGCGCCCCGTCTCGGCGAGGCGCTCGGGATGAAGCGGGTCTTTCTTCACGACGACACCGGGAACCCGACCGCGTCGTTCAAGGACCGGGCAAGCCTCGTCGCCGCGCTTCGGGGGCGCGAGATCGGGACCGACACGGTCTCGTGCGCCTCGACCGGGAACGCCGCTTCGTCGCTCGCAGGCGTAGCCGCCGCGCTCGGGATGCGCGCGGTGATCTTCGTCCCCGAGAAGGCGCCTCTCCCCAAACTCACGCAGATCCTCCTCTACGGGGCGCGCGTCTTCCGCGTGAGGGGGACGTACGACGACGCGTTCGACCTCTGCCTCGCGGCGAGCGAGCGCTTCGGCTGGTATACCCGCTCGACCGGCGTGAACCCATTCACGGCTGAAGGAAAAAAGACCGCCGCCTTCGAGATCGCGGAGTCGCTCGAGTGGAAGAGCCCGGACCTGGTGTTCGTTCCGACCGGGGACGGGAACATCCTCGGAGGGGTGGGGAAGGGGTTTCAGGAGATGCGGCGGCTCGGGTGGATCGACCGCGTCCCGAGGATGATCGCGGTGCAGGCGGAAGGAGCCTCTCCTCTCGCGACGGCGTGGCGAACGGGGAGCGACGCGGTCGAGCCGGTCGCGCCCCGCACGATCGCCGACTCGATCGCGGTCGGGCGCCCGCGCGACGCGCACCGGGCGCTCCGCATGCTCCGCGAGACGGAGGGGGACGTCGTCGTCGTTCCTGACGAGGCGATTCTGGAGGCGATGCGCGAGCTCCCCTCGACGACGGGCCTCTTCGCGGAGCCCTCCGCCGCCGCCTCGCTCGCCGGGCTTCGCAAGATGCTCGCCGAGGGGCGGATCGACCCGGGCGAAACAATCGTTCTCCTCATCACCGGGAGCGGTCTCAAGGACACGGCGACCGCCGCGCGGCTCACGGCGGAGCCTCCTCTCGTCGAGCCGCGCCTCGAGGATTTGGAGCGCGCCCTTTCCCGTGAGAAAGGGGACCGATGAGGATCCGCGCCACAAAGGTCGCGATCCTCGGCGCGGGAGAGGTCGCCTCGGGGGTCGCTCTTCGGCTCCATCGATGCGGCTTCTCGCTCCTTCTCACGGAGGTCGAGGAGCCGCGCGCGATCCGGCGCCTCGTCGCCTTCAGCGAGGCGGTGTTCGACGGGAGGGCGGCCGTCGAGGAGGCGCGCGCCGCCCGGGTCGTCTCGCTCGCGGAGGCGGACGCGGCGAGGGAGCGCGGCGAGATCCCGGTTCTCGTCGATTCCGAAGGCCGCGTGTGGCCCGCGTGGAATCCGGATGTGCTCGTCGACGCCCGCATGCTGAAGGGATCGCACGGGCTCTCCCGCTCGAGCGCTCCCCTCGTGATCGGCCTCGGCCCCGGCTTCACCGTCGGAGGGGACTGCCATCTCGTCATCGAGACGCTGAGAGGTCACGAGATGGGCCGCGTCCTCGCGAACGGCTCCACTGCGCCGAACACGGGGGTTCCGGCCGAGAGGGCGGGGGAAGGGGCCCGTCGGGTTTTTCGCGCTCCGACTGATGGTATCTTTAACTCCGATAGGCGATTAGGGGATCTTCTTGAAGCGGGGGATGAAGTGGCGCGGGTCGGAGAATCCCCGTGCGTGACGGCGATCGGCGGCATGCTGAGGGGCCTTCTTCGACCGGGGCTCCTCGTCCGCGCCGGGGAAAAGGTGGGGGATGTCGATCCCCGCGGGTCGCAGGTCAATCCCCACACGGTCTCCGACCGCTCGCTTGCGATCGCCGGAGGGGTTCTGGAGGCGATCCTCTCCTCCCGACCGGCGAGGGGGGAGGGCCCGCGGATTCCTTAACCGAGATTTCACAAATCGTTGCGCAAGAAAAGCATTGATTCGAGCCGCCCTCGCGTGATATCATACGTTTGTCGATATGCAGAACGGGGAGAGGGCTTCTCGGCACGGTCGCGCGCCCTGGCTTGTCTTCTCGGTTTCTGCGCGGGTCGCGAACGGAGGGCAGGCGCCGAATCGGGAGGTCGATTGGCCGGCTTCCCGTCGCTGGGAGGGTGGAAAACCCTTAGCCCCTCAACCAAGGAGGAGGACGGACGGAATGAAGAAAGTTACGATGCTGTGCGTGGCGCTCGCGTTCATGGCCATGCCGGCCGCGGCTCAGATCCTCGTGATCAACGAGGCGTTCGTGAGCCACACCGGCACGGACACCTACGAGTTCATCGAGCTCTGCGGCACGCCGGGCATGAGCCTCAGCGACTACTCGATCATCACGATCGAGGGGGATGCCACCGTGATCGGCCGGGTCGACAAGAGGTGGAATCTAACCGGCACGATGCCGATGGACGGCTACTTCGTTCTCGGCGTCACCGCGGTTCCGAACGTGGATCTCAACATCGGCACGTCGGATCAGTTCGAGAACGGAACCGAGACCATCCTTCTCGTCCGGAACTGCACGGTCACCGCCGGCACCGATGTCGACACGAACGATGACTGCGTGCCGGAAATCGGCGTTGGGACGATCGTGGACGGGATGTGCTTGCCGGACGCGGGCATCACCACGGGCGACTGCTGCTACTTCAACGTCCCGGTCTTCGGCCCCGAGGTCGGGACCAACTTCAAGTGGGCAGGCGCGGCCCGCTGCGCGGACTGCATCGGCGAGTTCCGCGCGATGTGCTTCAACAACCCGGTTTCCCAGTGCGACGTCGCGCTCTACTCGAACACGACGCCGGGCTATGCCAACGACTGCCCGGCGACCGCGACCGAGGACGCGACCTGGGGCGGCGTGAAGTCGCTGTTCCGGTAGTCTCGCTCGCGCTTTTTCGAGAACTCCGGGCCCTCTCTGCGAGGGGGCCCGGTTCTCTTTTCTGTTCCCCACGGTCGAGCCTTCACGTGCGAAGAAACAGCGGCCCGGCCTTCTCCGGCGGCGGCCTTTCTGTTTGACCCGAGGGGCGATCGGAACGATACTCTGTCTTTCCGGTCCGGCGAGGAGGAGACGGTGCGCGCGATCGAGCTGATCGAGAAGAAGAAGCGGGGAGAGATTCTCTCGGACGAGGAGCTCGCCTTCTGGATCCGCGGGGTCGTGAGCGAGGAGATCCCCGACTACCAGAGCGCGGCGCTCCTCATGGCGATCCGCTTCCGCGGGCTCTCGGAACGCGAGACCTTCGCGCTCACCTCGGAGATGGTCCGCTCGGGGGATGTCCTCGATCTCTCCTTTCTCGGCGCGCCGACCGCCGACAAGCACTCGACCGGAGGCGTCGGGGACAAGCTCTCGTTTATCGTGGGACCTCTCGTCGCGGCGTGCGGCGTGAAGGTCCCCATGCTCTCCGGACGCGCGCTCGGTCATACCGGCGGAACGCTCGACAAGCTCGAGTCGATCCCCGGCTATCGAACGCGTCTTCCGACCGCGCGCTTTCTTGAGATCGTCTCCGATGTCGGGATCTCCATCGTGGGGCAGAGCGATCGCCTCGCCCCCGCCGACGGAAAGCTCTACGCGCTCCGCGACGTCACGGCCACGGTCGATTCGATCCCGCTGATCGTCTCCAGCATCCTCTCGAAGAAGATCGCGGCCGGAGCGAGCGTTCTTGTATTCGACGTGAAGCACGGGGACGGGGCGATCCTCCGCGAACCGGAGGAGGTGCGGGCGCTCGCGCGGATGCTCGTCGCGGTCGCCGAACGCCTCGGACGAGGAGCCTCGGCGCTCGTCACCGACATGTCGGCTCCCCTCGGCCGGACGGTGGGGAACGCGCTCGAGATCGTCGAGTCGATCGAGGCCTTGCGGGGAAAGGGCGCCGCCGATATGATGGCGATCAGCATGGCTCTCGCCGCGGAGATCCTCCTCCTCACCGGACGCGCCGCGGGGGAGGAGGAGGCGCGCCGGCTTCTCGCGGGCGCGCTCGAAGAGGGACGCGCCCTCGATGTCTTCCGAAACATGATCGCGGCGCACGGCGGCGACGCGGCGGTCGTCGATGACCCCGGCCTGCTCCCGCGGGCGCGGCTCGTTCGAGAGGTGACCGCGGGAACGGGCGGCAACGTCCTCTCTCTCTCCGCGCGCGCCGTCGGGATCGCCGCGATGCGACTCGGCGCGGGGCGAAGCCGGGTCGAGGACGAGGTCTCCCCGGGCGCGGGGATCGAGATCATGCGAAAGCCGGGCGACGCGGTCGCGAAGGGGGATCTCCTCGCGCGCATGCACGGCGACCGCGAGGAGCGACTCGCCGCGATCGAGCCAGAAGTGCGCGGCGCCTTTCGGATCGGAGAGGGAGAAGGTCCCGATCCGCGCTTCGTCCTCGAGAACGTCCGCGGTTCGAACCAGGGAGAGTGAGCGATGCAGAGCGAGCCGGCCCGGGGCCGCATCAGCGAGGAGGAGGTCGAGGTCTACATCTCCGAGGAGGAGATCCGGAAGAAGGTCGCCGAGCTCGGGGCGATGATCACTCGGGACTACGAGGGGAAGGACCTCTTCGTCGTGGCGGTCCTTCGGGGAGCGATCTTCTTCGCCGTCGATCTCGTCCGCGCCATCGATCTTCCGCTTGTTCTCGATTTCGTTCAGATCTCGTCCTACGGCGACTCGACCGAATCGAACGGACGGGCGAAGATCACGCGCGAGCTCGACCTCTCGATCAAGGACAAGGATGTTCTCGTCGTCGAGGATATCGTCGACACGCGCCACACCCTCTTCAACCTGCTCAGCTTCCTTCGCTCCAAGTTCCCAAGGAGCATCCGCATCTGCACGCTTCTCAACAAGAGGGAACGCGCGGAGCGGGAGATCCCTCTTGACTACGTCGGCTTCTCGATCGAGAACCTGTTCGTCATCGGATACGGCCTCGACTACGCGCAGCGCTACCGGAACCTCCCCTTCGTCGGCGTGCTGCGGAAAGGGGGCGAGATCGTTCGATGAGGGATGAAGGATCGATCGATCGGATCGTCGAGAAGGTGCTCGCGCGGCTTGGGAGGAGCGCGTCGGACGCGCCGAATCTGGACGGCCGCTCGTGCGCCTCGTGCGCGGTCCCCGGTCAATGCGCTTCGCTCTGCCCGGAGACGACCGCGACGATCGTTCGCGAAGGGGCGAACCGCGTCTCGAGCGCCTTGGGTGCGGGGAGCGTCCCAAAGGACCTCGCTCCCCTCATCGATCACACGATCCTTCGCGCGAACGCGGCCCGCGCGGAGATCGAAACGCTCGTCGACGAGGCGAAGCGGTTCCGCTTCGCGTCGGTTTGCGTGAACCCGTGCTGGGCGCGGCTCTGTCGAGACGCGCTCGAGGGGACCGGCGTTCTCGTTTGCACGGTCGTCGGCTTCCCGCTCGGAGCAAACGCGCCGCTCACGAAAGCCTTCGAGACGCGCCGCGCCTGCTTCGACGGGGCCGAGGAGATCGACATGGTGATCAACGTCGGCGCTCTGAAGTCCGGGGAGGACGCGTTCGTCGAAAAGGAGATCCGCGGCGTCGTCGAGTCGGCCGGAGCGGGCGTCACGGTGAAGGTGATCTTGGAGACCGCCTATCTCGACAACGACGAGAAGGTCCGCGCGTGCCGGGCGGCCCTCCGCGCGCGGGCCGCCTTTGTGAAGACATCGACCGGATTCGGGCCGTCGGGCGCGACGGTCGAGGATGTGCGCCTCATGCGCGAGACGGTCGGACCGAAGATGGGCGTGAAAGCGGCCGGAGGAATCCGCTCGCGGAGCGACGCCGAGGAGATGATCCGCGCCGGAGCGAGCCGCATCGGCGCAAGCGCCTCGGTGGCGATCGTGAAGGAGGAATGACGTGCGGAAGCTGACCGGGTTCTTCCTGATTGGCGCGGGCCTTCTCTTCGTCGCGGCCTGCGGAGACGAGGAGATCCTCCACCGCGAGAGCTTCTACACCGGGCTTTGGCGAACGCAGGGCTTCGAGGGGTCTTCGTTCCTCTTCGAGTTGGAGCAGATCGGCGATTCGCTCGCGGGATCCGTGTACACCGAGGACGCCGCCGGCGCGAGGAGCGCGCCGAAGGCGATCCGCGAGGGGACCGCGCGGGGGGATGTGATCCGCTTCACGATCGATTCCGAGGGAGAGATGTACGAAGGCGCGCCGGTCGACACCCTCGCCTTCCGGGGGACGAGACGCACGGAACATCTGATCCGGATGGAGCACACCTTCTGCACCGCCGACACGTGCCTCGCGATTGTCTTCGACGCGGTGCGCGGGCCCTCCGGGTTCTAGGAACGACGATGACGAAGCCCGACGCGGCTCTTCCGGAGTCCCCTCGCGGGACCGTGATCTGCACCGGAATCAGCAAGATCGACAAGGTCCCCCTTCTCCGCGAGGTCGCCGAGGAAGGACGAAGGCGGGGTGCCCGCGTCGAGGTCCACGACGTCGGAAGCATGCTCCTCCGAAAAGCGGAGATCCTCGGCGTCCCCTATCGCGACGAGAAGATCCTCGACGCGCCGGACGTCACGCTGAAAACCCTGAGGGCCGCGGTCTTCGAGGAGATCTTGAAGAACCTCAGCCCCGACCGCGTCGATCTCGTTTCCCTCCACGCCTGCTTCCGTTGGGAGGGGATTCTTCTTTCGGGGTTCGACCCTTACTATCTCAACCTCTTGAAGCCGAGCCTCTTTCTCACGCTCGTCGACGACCTCCGCAAGATCGAGGAGAGGATGGAAAAGAGCCGGCAGTGGAAGGGGAGGCTCACGCGTGCGGAGATCGTCGACTGGCAGAACGTCGAGACGTTCGTAACGCAAACGATGTCAGCCTTCCTGAACCGCCCCTTCTACATGATCCCCAAGGCGCAGCCGGTCGATTCGCTCTGGAAGCTGATCGTCCGGCCGGAGCACCCGAAGGCGTACCTCTCCTATCCGATCAGCGCGCTGTTTAAGAAGGAGACCGGCGTCGATCCCGAGGCGTTCTTCGAGGAGGTGCGCGCCTTCCGGGATTTCGCGAGTCGCTTCCTCGTCCTCTTCGACCCGATGAGTATCAAAGATCTCGACATGGATCCGGAGACGGGAGGGGAAGGAGCGGACACCGCCCTTCTCAAGAAGGTGACGGTTTGGCGCGACTTCACCTTCATCAACCAGAGCGACATCGTGATCGTGTACAACCCGTACGGCCTCGACTCGCCGGGGGTGAACGACGAGGTCTTTCACGGCTTCTCGAACAACAAGGATGTCTATCTCTACTACGCGAGCACGAGGCGTTCCCCCTTCCTCGAAAGCAAGACCACGCGCATCTTCACCGACCTCGGCGAGATGAAGGAGTTCCTTCTCGAGAAGTTCGGGCCGCCCCACCCCGGGGAGCCCTCGGGGCGATGAGGGCGCCCGTCGCTTCCTGGCTTCCCGCGCGCCGTCCCTCGCTGATCGGGGTCGTCCATCTCGGGCCGCTCCCGGGCGCGCCCTTCTGCCGCGAACCCCTTTCCCTCACGATCGAGCGCGCGATCGAGGACGCGCGCGCGTGGGAGAGAGGCGGGGCGGACGCCGTCCTCGTCGAGAACTTCGGGGACGCGCCGTTCTTCCCGGGCCGAGTGCCGCCCGAGACGGTTGCATCGGTCACGGCGGCGGCGCGCGCGGTTCGGGAGGCGGTGCGGCTTCCTGTCGGCGTCAACGTTCTCCGAAACGACGCGGAGGCGGCCCTCGCGGCGGCGGCCGCATCCGGAGCGGCCTTCATCCGCGTGAATGTCCTCGCACACGCGTACTTGACGGATCAAGGGATCATCGAGGGGCGCGCGCACGCGCTTCTTCGAAAACGTTCCCGGCTCGGAGTCCCGATCTCGATCCTCGCCGATCTTCTCGTGAAGCACGCCGAGCCGCTCGCCCCTCTCGATCCGGTTCTCGCCGCGCGCGATCTCCTGGAACGAGCGGGCGCGGATGCTCTCGTGGTCACCGGCAAGGCGACCGGACTTCCGCCGGAGGCGGCCCGCCTCGCCGATCTCGCCCGCGCGCTTCCGGAAGCGCCGCTCTTCGCGGGGAGCGGCGTCACGCCGGAGAACGCTCCTCCTCTTCGGTCGAACGTGCGAGGCGTTCTCGCGGGGACGTGGTGCGAGAAGGAGGGACGCGTTCGGGAAGAACGCGTGCGCGCCCTCGCCGAGGCGATCCACGCCGGGAACTCCTGAGCGGAATCAGGCGCGCGCGTCGGCCGCGAGAGCGGCCTGGATGCGCGAGATCACCATCTCGAGGGCGGCGAGGTTCATTCCCCCCATCGGCACGATGACGTCCGCGTAGCGCTTCGAGGGGAGAACGAAGCGAAGATGCATCGGCTTCACTTTCTCGAGGTAGACGCGGCAGATTTCATCGAGATCCATCGCCTTCTCCGCGAAATCGCGGCCGAGCCTCCGAATGAAGCGAAGGTCCGAGTCGGCGTCGATGAAGACCTTGAAGTCGAGAAGGTCGCGGATCCTCTCCTCCGCGAGGATGAGAATCCCCTCGACGAGAATCACGCGGCGCGGCTCGATCTTCTCGCCGGTCTCCTCGCGCGCGCATGTGTCCCGATGATACACGAGCCGCGGGATCGCCACCCCATCGATCAACATGCGGAGGTGCTTCTCCATGAGGTCGAAATCGATCGAGTCCGGATGGTCGAAGTTGATCTTCTCGGGGTTCTCGGAGAAATGCGAGCGGTCGTGGTAGTACGAGGACTCGGCGAGGAGGACGGCGTTCTCCAAGCCGACTGTTTCGGCGACGCGGAGCGCGAACGTGCTCTTCCCGGCGCTCGTCCCGCCGGCGACTCCGACTAGAAGCGGTCTCGCCATCGATTTCCCTCCGGGCGCGGCCCGCGTCCGACGCGCGTCCGATGCTACCGCGTCCGCTCCCGCCGGTCGAGACCGAAGATCGGCGGGCCCGACTCCACGCTTCCCGGTTGCCTCCCGCGATTTCCCTCTGCTAGCATGACCGCGAAGAGGAGACTTCCCCCCACGGGGACCCCGCGAGGTCCCGCGCGCAAGGAGCGTCCCATGGACACCATTCCCTCCAGGCCCGGATGGATCGAGGTGATCGCCGGCTGCATGTTCAGCGGGAAGAGCGAGGAGCTGATCCGCCGACTCCGGCGCGCGCAGATCGCGAAGCTCAAGGTTCAAGCGTTCAAGCCGGCCATCGACACGCGATGGCAGGGGAACGCGAGCGGCGAGATTGTTTCGCACGACGCGCGCCGCATTCGCTCGGTCACGGTCGCCTCGGCCGACGAGATCGAAAAGAAGATCGAGGCGGACACGGAGGTCGTCGGCATCGACGAGGGGCAGTTCTTCGACGCCTCGCTCGTGCACCTCGCGCAGGCGCTCGCCGCCGGCGGCAAGCGCGTGATCGTGGCCGGCCTCGACCTCGACTACCAGGGGAGACCCTTCGAGCCGATGCCGCACCTCATGGCGGTCGCCGATTTCGTGACGAAGGTTCACGCGATCTGCGCGGTCTGCGGGGCGCCGGCGACGCGCTCGCAGCGCCTCGTCCGCTCTGAAGAGCGCGTTCTCATCGGCGACGAGAAGGTGTACGAGGCCCGTTGCCGGCATTGCTTCGCGCCTCATGAATCGGGAGCGGGCGAACCGTGAACCGGGAAGCTCTCCGCGCCCTCGTCCGCGAGACCTTGCGCGAGACGGGCGAAGCGATCTCTCCCCGGGCGGTCGCGATCGGCGCCGACCACGGAGGCTTCGCGCTCAAAGAAAGGCTGAAACGCTATCTCGAAGAGGAGCTCGACATCCGCGTGGTTGATTGCGGAACGCACTCGACCGAGCCGGCCGACTATCCGGACCTCGCCGCGGAGGTCGCGCGGCGCGTCGCCTCCGGGGCATGCGCGCGCGGCATCCTCATCGACGGAGCCGGAATCGGCTCCTCGATCGCCGCGAACAAGATCCCCGGCGTCCGCGCGGCGGTCTGCCACGACGAGCGGACGACCGTGAACAGCCGCTCGCACAACGACGCGAACGTTCTTTGTCTTGGAGCGAGCTTCCTTCCGGCCGGAGAGGCGAGGAGGCTCGCGCGAATCTTCCTCGCGACGGAGTTCGCGGGCGGGCGGCACGCGCGCCGCGTGGAGAAGCTGAACGCGCTCGACCGCGCCCGCGGCGCGCCGCCGGAGGAAAGGAGCGCCGGACGATGAGCCCGAAGAAGACCCGCCGCCGCTATCGCCTGAGCGAGGAATGGCGCGAGTTCACCGAACCCTACGTCCGGCGGATGCCGAAGACCGACCTTCATGTCCATCTCGACGGATCGCTTCGCCTGCGAACGTTGTGGGACCTCGCCCGCGCGCAAGGGGTCCGACTCGGCGCGCGCGATCTCCGCTCGCTCCGGAAGAAGGTTCAGGTCGGAGAGGAGTGCCGAAGCCTCGGAGACTATCTGAGAGCCTTCCAAACCATCCTCAAGGTGATGCAGGAGGAGGAGGCGCTCACGCGGATCGCTTACGAGCTGGCCGAGGACGCAGCCGCCGAGAACGTCCGCTACATCGAGGTCCGCTACTCGCCGCTCCTCCACGTGCAAGGCGGGCTCCGCATGTCCGATTCGATCGACGCGGTCCTCCAAGGGCTGAAGGCGGCCGAACAGAGATACCCGATTCGCACCGGCGTGATCCTCTGCGGGATCCGCTCGATGACGCCCGACCGTTCTCTCGAGCTCGCGGAGCTCGCCGTGGCGTATCGGCCGGACGGCGTGGTCGCCTTCGATCTCGCCGGACAGGAGAAGGACTACCCGGCCAAGAAGCACCGCGAGGCCTTCTATCGGGTGCTCAACGAGAACCAGAACGTCACCGTGCACGCGGGCGAAGCGTTTGATGTGCGAAGCATTCATCAGGCGGTCCACTACTGCGGCGCCCACCGGATCGGCCACGGAACCCGACTTCTCGAGGACGAGGGGCTGATGAACTATGTCATCGACCATCGGATTCCTCTCGAGGTGTGCCTCACGTCGAACCTCCAAACGCGGGTCGTCCGGCGGATGCGGGACCATCCGTTCCGGTTCTACCTCGACAAGGGGCTCCGGGTGACGATCAACACCGACAGCCGTCTCGTTTCCAACACGACGGTCACGAAGGAGCTCGTTCTGGCCGCGCGGGCGTTCCGCCTGAACCATTACGAGTTCCGACATGTGCTCCTGAACGGCTTCCGCGCCGCGTTCCTCCCTTACGCGGCCAAAGTGCGGGCGGTGCGCGAGGCCCTTCTCGAGATCGACTCGATCCTCGGCGAGCGGTTCCCGATGGACGACGTCGTCATCCTTCAAGATTGGAGACAGCTTCAAGTAAAGCCGCACGCGGCGAGCCGGGCGGGAGGAAGAGCATGAGAGAGGGGGCTTTCGAACGGATCGCGCTGGTCGGAAGGCCGGCCGCGGGCAAGTCCGAGGTGATCGACTATCTCAAGAAGACCGACCGAGAGGAGCGGATCCGACGCTTCCACATCGGCGACTTCGTCGAGATCGACGACTTCCCGTTCATCTGGGAGCGCTTCCAAGACGACGACATCCTCTCGCGCCTCGGGATGGAGCGGATGTTTACGGACGCGAAGTATTACTTCAAAGACGAACGAATCTGGGACTTCTTCATCCGGAAGATCGACGCGCGCGTCCTCGAGATCGAGCGCCTCGATCCCGGCTTCTTCCAGAGAACGACGGGGATTCTCGAGTTCGCCCGGGGAGGGGAGAGGGCTTTCCGGAACGCGTTCGAACAGCTCAGCGACGGGGTCCTCAGGCGGCTCGGCGTCGTGTACATCGAGGTGAGCTACGAGGAGTCGTGCCGGAAGAACCGCCGCCGCGCGCGGCCCGGGCTCGAGGGGTCGATCCTGCACCACTCCCTACCCGACGACAAGATGGACTACTACTACCGCACGAACGACTGGTACGAGCTCGCCCCCGATCGGGAGGGGTTTTTCACGATCCGCGACATCCCGGTCCCCTACGCGGTCCTCCCGAACGAGCCGGAGGTGACCGACCGGCCCGAGGCGCTCGGACCCGCGCTCGAGAACACGCTGAGCGCTCTCTGGAAGCTGCGCAGCCGATGACCGTACCTGGTAACAGGTTCAGGCCGGCTCGGCGGCGATGCGCCGCGCGATGCGGGCGATGAGGGTCGAGAAGGGCTCCGCCACGCGCGCCGCCGTCTCGATCACCTCTTGATGAGTGAGGGGGGCGTCGGTGGTTCCGGCCGCTCGGTTCGAGACGCACGAAAGGACGAGGATCTCGAAGCCGACCTGCCTAGCCACGATGACGTCCGGAACCGTCGACATCCCGATGAGGTCCGCTCCGGCCTCCCCGAGAAAGCGGATCTCCGCGGGGGTTTCGTAGCTCGGGCCGGAGACCGCCGCGTAGATCCCTTCCTTGAGAACGCGCCCCATCCCTTCCGCCTCCTCGCGCGCGATCGCGCGAAGCCTCTTCGAGTAGGCCTCGGAAAGATCGACGAAGCGAGGCTCGCCGCTCGAGGGAACGTACCCGATCAGCGGGTTCGTCCCCATCAGGTTGATGTGATCGCGCACCGCGACGATCTCCCCCGGCTCGAACGCCGGGTTGATCCCGCCGCTCGCGTTGGTGAGGATGAGGAAGCGGACGCCGAGGCGGCGCACGACGCGGAGCGGGAGGGTGGCCTCCGCGAGCGGGATCCCTTCGTAGTAGTGGACGCGCCCCTGGAGAAAAAGAACCGGCGTCTCCCCGATCCGCGCCACGATGAGGTGCCCCGGATGCCCCGGGACGGTCGACTTCGGGAAGTGCGGGATCTGCCAGTACTCGAGCGAGAAGAGACGCTCCGAACGATCGGCGAGGGGCGCGAGGCCGGACCCGAGCACGATCGCGATCTCCGGCTTCTCCGGAAGGCGAAGGTCGAGAAAGGAGACCGCTTCGACGACGCGCTTGTCGATTTCCATCGGGCTCTCCCCGCGGCGCGCAGACCGGGCCGGGCGAAAGATTCCCTTGTCGGCTCGCCCGGCGCTGTTTATAGTTGCGCCGACTCTAACCCCCGCTCGCGGTCCGAGTCAACGCCTCGCGCGCGGCGCGGCCGGAAGCCTCGGAAGACGGAGGGCGGGGCGACGGTTCACTTCCGACGACCGAGGAGCCGGAGAACGGCATGACGCCGATTCGCTCTGCAAACGGATCGATCGTCGGACCGCGCGGCGGCCCTCTTCTCCGCGCGCTTCCGCTTCTCCTTCTCGCAATGCTGATCGCCTTCGGAGGCGCTTCCGCGCAGCAGAGGCCCGCCAAACCGTCCGGCCCGGTCGGCTCCATTCAAGGGCGCGTGTACGACAAGGAGACGAGAGACCCGGTCCCCTTCGCCGACGTGATCCTCGTCGGCACGGGGAAGGGGGTCATCTCGGGGACGGACGGGACCTTCCGCTTCGTCCAGATTCCGGAGGGTATCTACCAGCTCCGCGTGAACCGGATGGGCTACTCGAGCGAGCTGATCGATCAGGTGCGCGTCGTGGGAACGTATGCGATCAAGGTCGACGCCGGCCTCTCGCCGATCGAGGTGCGCGAGATGGAGCCGATCGAGGTGAGCGGCCTTCGCGAGATCGTGGACGTCGAGGTCGCCAAGTCGTCGCAGTACGTCACCGCCGAGGAGATCCAGGGGATGGCGGTCTCGGTGGTGAGCGACGTGATCGGCAAGCAAGCGGGCGTCGTGCAGGAGGACGGAGGGCTCTTCGTCCGCGGCGGGCGCGCGGAGGACACGGTCTATCGAATCGACGGGGTGATCATCCGCGACCTGATCACCGGGCAAAGCTCGGCGGGGAACATCAGCGCGCGCGCCGTGAAGAGCGTCGAGATCATGACCGGCGGCTACGAGGCCGAGTTCGGCCAGGCTCTTTCCGGCGTCATCGACATCGAGACGAAGGAGGGGAGCACCGAGTTCCAGGGATACGTGGAGTATCAGAGCGATCACCTCCCCCTCTTCGGCGACATCTACCGGGACACGAGGCTCGACAACTTCGAGGTGCAGGTCGAGGGGGAAGAGCCGATCCAGAAGCTCGTGCTCCGACCGCTCGGGGCGGAGCTTCCCGGGAAGATCACTTACTTCGCCGACGTCGCCGGTTCGTTCGACGATACCTATCTCCCCGTGCGCGCGGCGGACGGAAGCCGGAACACCCTCCGATCCGATTACGTCGACCGTTTCCTCGGCATGGACATCGACTACGGAAAGAGCTTTTGGACCCCGCGCGCGGAGAACCGCTGGAGCGGGCTCTACAAGATCTCGTGGCAGCCGAACGGGAAGCACAAGCTCTTTCTTTCGTTCCAGAAGAAGCTCGAGATCGATCACGGGTTCGACCGAACGACGCTCGCGCGGGGGGTCGATCCGACCGACGTCGCCTCCTCGTACAACTGGGAATGGAGCCGCCGCAAGGACCACGACTACACCGTGACCGACGACAACAACACGATCACGCTCGACTGGCGGTACCTCTGGAACCGGAAGACCCGGACGACGGTCCGCCTCTCCCGGAACTTCAACGCGTTCTTCCAGAATGTCTACGGCCGCCCGTGGTTCACGTACGAAGAACCGAACGACTTCGATCTTCCCCGAGAAGAGGACACCCCCTTCTTCGTCGACACGGGAGATAACACCGTCTGGCACAGCCGATACACGGAGCAGTACGTCGGCTACTTCGACGTCGAGCACACGAGGGGGGAAGCGCACGTCTTCAAGACCGGCTTCGAGCTCTCCCGCGAGGACCTCCAGTTCGTCACGATCGCGGAACCGTGGGTGGCCGACCCGGACGGCCTCGGGCGGAACCACGATCTCTGGAACGTCCGCCCGACGACGGGAGCGATCTACATCCAGGATCGGTTCAAGTACGAAGGGTTCATTGGGCACGTCGGCCTCCGCTGCGACTACTGGTTCCCGGGGAAGGAGGCCGAGGACGCACTCCGCGATACCTCGCGCGATTCGTACAACGAGGCGCTCCTCCGGGATTACGAGCGGGACTCCCACGCCTTCTTCGGAAGGAACCGGGTGAAGGCGAACCTCGAGCCCCGCTTCCAGGTCTCGCATCCGATCACGGACCGCTCCCATCTCTTCTTGAACTACGGGCACTTCTCGCAGCGGCCGAACTACTACAACGTGTATTCGAAGATCTCCTCGGTTTCGAGCGAGGACTTCCCTCTCGTCGGAAACCTGAACCTGAACCCGAAGCGCGAGGTGAAGTACGAGCTCGGCGCGAGGCACCAAATCGCTTCCGATCTCGCCGTCGACTTCTCGGTCTTCTACAACGATATCTACGACTACCCGAAGTCGCTCCGTTTCGACCGCCGGGGCCGCCCGGAGTACTTCGTGTACATCAACGAGGATTTCGCCCGCGCGCGCGGCATCGATATCAACCTCCGCAAGAACCGGAGCAAGTACCTGTGGGGCCGCCTCGCCTACTCGTACACGGTCGCGACTGGGAAGGCCTCCGACCCGAACCAGTTCAACCTCTTGCAGCGCGAGGTCGGCACCTTCACGCAGATCGGAAGAGACGAGGAGTATCTCTATTGGAACCGGCCGCACAAGCTGACCGCCGATCTCACGATGTCGGTGGGGGAGAATCAGGACCCGCCGGCGATCCGCGGGTGGACGCTTCCGCGCGACTGGTCGCTGAACGTCTACTTCTGGGTGCAGTCGGGGCGCGCGTACACGCCGACGTCCTCGACGGGCGCGGAGACCGGAACGCGCTACTCGGCGAACGCCCCCTTCAACACAACGTTCGATCTTCGCTTTTCGAAAGGCTTCCGCCTCGGCGGGTCGAAGTGGAACTATCTCATCGAGGGGAGGAATCTCTTCAACCATCGGTATCCGAAGCGGATCGACCCGCGGACCGGCGACGCGTACCTCCCCGGCGTTGGTTCGCTCGACAATGAAACCGACGTGTACACGATCGCGAGGTATGGCGATCCGTCGCTCTGGAGCACGCCCCGCTCGTTCCGGGTGGGCCTGTCGACCGAGTTTTAGGATGAATGCAAGACGAACCGTAGCCGCCGCGGCCGCTCTTCTCCTCCTCGCCGGAGCCGCTTTCGCGGAAGGCGATCTCGGTGCCGTCCGCGTCGCGACGAACGCCGGGTCGTTTCTCAAGATCGGCGTGGGCGCGAAGGCGGTCGGTCTCGGCGAGGCGTTCACCGCGGTCGCGGACGATCCGACCGCCCTCTTCTGGAACCCGGCGGGGATCACGAACCTCGCGCGCCGGGAGGCTCACGTCTCGCACACCGAATGGATCGCCGACATCGGCTACGACTACTTCGCCTACGCGCAGCCGCTCCCCTACTTCGGCGGCATCGGCGCGGGGATCCACATGGGGACCCTTCGGACCGAGATGATGGAGACGACCGAGTACCAGCCCTACGGAACGGGGCGCGAGTTCACCTACTCGGATCTCTTCATCGGGATCGGAGCGGCGCGCATGTTCACCGACAAGCTCTCGATCGGTATGGGTCTCAAGTATGTTCGCGAGAGCTACGGGGCCGCGATCGGGGGCCCGGTCGTGAACACATGGTGCGCCGACTTCGGCACGTTCTACCGCCTCGGCGCCCGGGAGGCGGTCTTCTCCGTCGCGCTTCTCAACTTCGGCCCGAACTGGAGGCCGTCCGGGACCTACGTCGAGTACGGCGGGGACGCGTACGGAGAGGAGCGCGACTTCGAGAGCTTCGCCGCCCCGACCAGCTTCCGCGCGGCGGTTTCCGGACTCCTGTGGGAAGGATCCGATCTCCGCCAGATCGGGATCATCGAGATGAGCCGCCCGCCCGACAACACCGAGACGTACAAGCTGGCGACCGAAATCGTCTATCAGAGGACCCTCGCGCTCCGGACCGGCTACATCCTGAACGCAGACGACCTGAACTGGAGCGGAGGGATGGGGCTCGTTCTCGAAGCCGGAGGCTTCACGGAGCGCGTGGACTACGCGTTCACCCACTCCGAGTTCTTGGGAAGGGTGGACCGCATCTCGCTGGGGTTGGGATTCTGACGATGACGAGGAAGATCATCCTCTTCGCTCTTCTCTTGTTCGCCGCCGGCTGCGGGCGCAAGATGCCTCTCCCCGTGGAAGAGGACCGAGGTGAGATTCCCTTCTCCGGCTACTTCGTGTACGGATCGTGGGAGAACGTCGGAAACGTGACCGACATCCTCGTCACGGAGAACCAGTGGCTCTTCTTCGCGGAGGACAGCGCGACGGTCACGCGCTATCGGCGCAAGGGAGCGAACGAGGGGGGGAAGCTCGTCGCGCGAGCGATCGGCACGCTCAAGGATCTCGAGCGTCCTCTTTATCTCGACGAAGGGGCCGAGGATCACCTCGTCATTCTCGACCTTCACGAAGAGGCGATGCCGGTCCCGCCCGACTCGACCGAAACGCGCCCCGTCTTCCGTCCCGTCGTCCGGATTTACGATCTCTTCTCGGAGACGTACGTGGGATCGTGGAGCGATACCTCCTGGACGCCGATCGACTCCTTCTACCGCTTCCCGGGAAGGGACTCGGCGAAATCGACCCGCACGATCCGAGCAGCGACCCCCACGGCGATCGCCGCCGACCCGGAGGATCGCGTGTACGTGACCGCCTTCAGCCTCCGCTATCGCCAGAAGGTCCTCCGTCTGTACGACACGACCTATACCGAGTCGGGGCGGATCGAGTCGCTCACGCCGATCGGCGCGGACACCTCCTATGCCGATACGCTTCAAGCATGGAGTATCCGCGCCTACGATGCCCGCGGCGCGTTCCTCGGAACGGCCGCCGGCGACGGTACCGGGCTCGGGTACGGACGGGAGATCCGGGACGCGGCTCTCTCGCCGTCCTATCTCTTCTTCGTCGACGGATCGATGGGCCGCGTCAAGGTGAACGCCGCGCGCGGGGAGTCGCAGGGGATCGAGTGGCTCGACGGATCGGAGATCACCGAGCCCGCGGAGGCCGTCCCTTTCGTTCTCGATCCTTCCGGGCTCGCGGTCGATCCGCTCGGTTCTCTCTACCTCAGCGACGGAGGGAACGGGAGGGTTCTCAAGTACACGAGCGCGCTCCGGTACCGAGAGCGGGTCGATCGGAACGCGGCCGACCTCCTCTCCGCGCCGGGGGCGCTCGCCGCTACCGACTCGCTCGTCTATGTGTTCGATCACGCGGGGCCGAAGGTCGTTCTCTTCGAGCTTCCGAAAGCGGAGAAGTGATGCGCGCCGAATTGAAATCCGCGCTCCGATTCGCCCTCGCCGCACTCCTCGCGGCCGCGCTCGCGCCTTTTGCGGGGGCGCAGTACTCCGTTCCGGCCGCTCGCTTCACGAACGTGAACAAGATCGGCCTCATGCTCAACAACAACGGGTTTCTCGGCACGAACCTCCCGGGCGCGGGCGGGGAGCCGGCCACGATGGACCCGTCGTTCGAGTTCCCGCTCGGCTCCGCGCACGAGCGGATGATCCGCGGGGGGATCTGGGTGGGCGCGGTGAACGTGGACGGGGATTCGCTCGTCTCCACCACGACGGTATCCGGGTACTACGGACCGACGCTTCGATCGGAGTATCGCGAAGGATCGCTGATCGTCGAGAGATCCTCTCTCCGGAACAGCCCGGTGTACGACGCGAAAGCCGTCTCGGAGCAGGATCTCCTCTGCTTCTTCTTCGACACCGATTCGACGATCCTTCAAAGGCACCGCCCGCTCAACCTCAAGGTCGAGTATCGAACCTACGGATGGAGCTTCGATCCGGTGGATCAGTTCCTCATCCTCTCCTCTACGATCACGAACATCGGGAGGAACCGGCTCCAGGATGTCTATGTCGGCCTCTACGCCGAGCTCCTCTCCTGCAACAAGAAGTTCGCCGGGCCGGGCGAGGGAGCGGGGGGCTTTCCGGGACGTTGCTTCGACACGAAGCACGTCGAGTACGACCCAAACCGCCGCCTCGTCGGCTGCCACTTCTATTTGTTCGATCAGACGGTCCTTCCCGGATGGGGCGGGTACGCGCTCCTCGGATCCGGCCCCGACTCGATCGCCGGGAAGACGATCACCTTCGATTGGTGGCGATGGACCGGAGACGAGGAGACGCGCGAGACCGATCGCATCCGCTACGCGCGCATGACGAGCGGCGTCATCGACGGGACCGCGAGCGATCTCACGGGGGCGGAGGGAGAGCCGCCGCCGATCGATCCGGTCGAGATCCTTTCCGTGGGTCCCTACCGTTTCCTCGATCCGGGGGACACGCTGAACGTCGTCTTCGCGCTCGTCGGCGGGAGGGACCGACAGGACTTCGAGTTCCGCTCCGATTGGGCGCAGAGAACCTACGATTCGAACTACAAGATCCCGGAGCCGCCCCCCTCGCCGGTTCTCGCGGTCGATCCGGGTCCGGGCTCGGTGCGGCTCTTCTGGGACGCGTCTCCGGAGACGATCCCGGATCCGGTTCTCCCCGATTCGGCCGACTTCCAGGGGTATCGCGTCTACCTCTCGCGCGACAATGTCGAGTTCACGCTGATCGGCGAGTACGACCTCGTCGACACGATCGGTTTCAACACGGGATTCGAGGCGGTCCGCATGGACACGCTGATCGACGGATGGGGATACAACTACTCGCTCACGATCCCGAACCTGAAGGACGGCTTCCCCTATTACACGGCGGTCACCTCGTTCGACCGGGGGGACAAGGCGTCGGGCGTCCCCTCGCTGGAGAGCGGCGTGTCGCAGAACCGGACCGTCCTCGTTCCCGGCCCAAAGGGACGTGTGCCCGAGAAGAAGAGCCCCGGCGTGATCGTCTTTCCGAACCCGTACCGAGGGGAATCGACGTGGGACGGCGCCTTCCCGAGAGAGCGCCTGATCTACTTCGCGAACCTCCCGCGCCGCTGCACGATCCGCATCTACACGCTCTCGGGGGATCTCGTCGACACGATCGAGTTTGACTCGAGGACCTACCGCGCGATCGACAACGCGGTGCTCTACGATCCGGTCTTTCCGCCGCCGGTTCTCTCGGGCGGGATCGCGGCGTGGGATCTTCTCACGCGCGAGGACCAGTCGATCGCGTCGGGTCTCTATGTGTTCTCGGTGGAGAACCGTGAGAACGGCGACATCGAGGTCGGAAAGTTCTTGGTGATCCGATGAAGACGACGATCGTGTTTGTCGCGGCCGCGTGCGCCGCGCTTTTTGCGGCGGGCTGCTCGGACAACCTCTTCGAGCCGCGCGGGAACCTCCCGCCCGAAACCGGCCTCGCGATCACCGGGGATTCGCTCGCCACGACGCTCTACAAGGTCCATCTCAAGTGGTGGGGGAGCGACACGGACGGCGAGGTCGCGGGCTTCCAGTACAAGTGGACCGGTCCGCCCGAAAGCGAGACGTACGAACTGGAGACGGATTGGACGTACACCGCCTTCACGAAGAAGACCTTTCTTCTCCCGGTGCCCGACTCTCTCTCGAGCTATCTCTTGGAGGTGCGCGCCGTCGACGATCAGGGGCTCGTCGATCCGACGCCCGCCGCGCAGGAATACCCTTTCTACAACAACCGCCCGACCGTCACGATCCGCTTCCGCGAGGTTCTTCCCGACTCCGCATGGCCGGTTCTCCCGTTCGGATGGGAGTCGACCGATCCCGAGGGGGACTCGACGATCGCGAGGCACCTGATTTGGGTGAAAGGGAGAGAGGGGACGCCGAAGGAAGTGGCCGGGGACGCGGACACGGTTCTTCTCCTACCGGCGGACATCGACACCTTCGGCGCGACGACCGTCTTCATCCAGGCGGTGGATGAGGCGCACGGCGCGAGCGGCGCGGACAGCTTCGAGATTTACTTCCATAAGATTCAAGGTTCGATTCTTCTTGTCGACGACTTCGATCCGGGGCCGACGCCGATCGTGAACCCGGACGCGTTCTACCGCGGGCTTCTCACCGCGCGGGTCGGAGAGGATGGCTACACGCTCCTCGATCTCACGGCGAGGCCCTTCGACTCGAACCTCCGCTTCGCGGGGTTTCTTACCGCGTTCGACCACGTGGTCTGGTACACGGGGACGAGGCAGCGGTCGGTGCTCGCCGACCAGGCGCTATTCACGCAGATGGCGCTCGCCGACTCCGGGCTCGGGGCGTTCCTCATGAGAGGCGGGAACCTCTTCATGGAGTCGTTGAACGCGGTCGGAACCTACGGCGGCCTTGCGCCCGGGTTCCCCGCGCGGTACATGGGCTTCGAGGAGCTCTACGTCAACCCGACGACCGGGGGGACGAACTTCGAGTTCCTCCCGGCCGTCCCGCCGGTCCCGCGCCCATGCGAGGTCCCCTTCCTCGCGGTCCCGGGGACCGGTCTTCCGGATCTCTATCTCCGGTGCCCGATCCAGTACCCGGGGATCGACTCCCCGGTCGACACCGCCCCCTCGTTCGCCGCCGAACGGCTCTACCTCGTCCCGATGGGAACGTTCAAGAACCAGCCGGGCGAGTTCACCCCCGCGATCCGCTACAACCTCCCGAGCCCGGGCGGCCGCGTGATCCTCTGCACGTTCCCCTTCTCGATGTACTTCGGCGACCCGGGGAACAACGACGAGGCCTTCGCGGCGTTCCTCGAGTGGTTCGGGATCCCGTAACCGTTCAGCCGACCGTACGTTACATCTGAAGCTCCGATTGACTCGCGGCTCGGTTTCTGCTAGAATAGCTTCGAGTTCTATTGTTGGCGGTGGTCGGCCTCCCGGCGTTCCCCTTCGAACGCACGGGGTGGCGGCCGGATCATCGCGCGGAGAGACCTGCCGTCTCGACCCGGGTAGTCGATGGAGGGAAAGAACCGATGACCAGAGTCACAGCGATCCTTGCCGGGCTGGCCGTGATCCTCTCGGCCGGCGCCTCGTACGCGGGCATCTTGGACTGCGACGGGGTGACGTGGACGAAGGAAGGGACGATCCAAGATGTCCAGCTCGGGATCGACATCCTCCCGTTCGACCGCGTCAAGCTCACGAACCGGGTGGTCGTCACCGGCCTCATGTTCGACGGCTTTTACGTGCAGGAACAGGGGGCGATCGGCTCGCCATTCTCGGGGGTCTTCCTCTACACCGGCGGCGCGCCGACGAGCTGGGCGGTCGGCGACCTCGTCGAGGTGATCGGCGAGGCGTATGAGTACTACGGGCTCACCGAGATCCGCATCTACAACAACCTCGGTTGCGCGAAG
>VGIW01000021.1:0-40000 GCA_016867715.1 Candidatus Eisenbacteria bacterium
GGCTTCGGCAGCCGGAACCCATCGCGAAGCACCAGGGCGCGCAGCTCGTGACGCGACCCGAAGGAACTGCGATCCTCACCGCTCTGACGGATGGAGCGGACGAAGTCCTGCTGGAGCGTTGCGGCCTCCTCCGTCTGGTCAACCGGATGCCGGGCGAGGAAATCGGTAGACGCGAAATAGACAAAGACGTCCTTGCGCGGCCCGCGCCTTCCGTGGAGGCGCTCGCCCAGGGCAAACCAATACTCCCACTGGGTGTAGGAGCGACGCGGCGCCCCGGCCTTCGGTACGCCGGGTTCGGGTTCGGCACCATAGGCATCACCGATGAGGACGATAACGCGATCGCACTCGGCGATGTAGGCTTCGAGCTTCTCGAGCAGCGTGCGGCCGTGCTGTTGGAAATCTTCCTGTACCTTGACGTCGGCGCCAACGGCGCGAAGATCGCTCGCGAGCGCGTCGCGACAATCCTTGAACTGGCCTGAGACGGCGGAGAGGAAGATCCGCGTGAAGATCCGCATGGAATCGGCACCCATTGCCTAGCTTAGTCAACCGGCCCAATCGCCGTCAAGCGTTGGATGTTCTCGTGGCCACGCTCGGATGGCCGGCTGTTGCGGCGCTGAGCGGTTCCCCGCGGACACTCGAGCTCGCGGGCGGCACCAGGCGCTGGCGCCGGGCGGTCTTCTCTTGGAAGACGCGGATCGTCTGCGAATCGAACGCCGCCTCTTCGCGCATGCCGCGGCGGAGGTTAAAGGCTTGAAGCCGCAAGCGATCCCGCGCGCAGGAAGCGGCAACGAGTTCGATCTCTCCATGCACCGCATGTCGACCACTCGAATGGCGCCGTCCGAACTCCTCACCGAACGAGAAGCGCTTCGGCGAAGAAGCTTCCCTCGCGATCCCCTTCTCGGTCGGCGGAGCGGTACTCCGCCTTGAGGACGATCCAGGAACGGGGCGAGACGAGGATCCCGCCGAGAATGTCGACCCTTCTCTCCCCCGACGGGTTCTCCGATGGATCGATGAGGTCCGCCCCACCCAGGATCTCGATCGCGTCGAAACGCTCGGAGTACTCGACGATGCGATACGCGAGCCTCCCGTACGCCAGGTCGATCGCCGCCTCTTCTTCCCCATCCCTCCGAAGCCTCCCCCACTCCGCCGCGAGGAAGAGAGGTCCGCCGCTCACGGAGAAGTCGAGGCCGAGGATCCGCGCACGCGCGGCGCCGTCCTCCTCGGCGTACGATCCCCCGATCTCGACGCCGGGCGTTGGGGAGAGCCCGACGCGCCCTCCGACCGCCTCGCCGCTCGTCCCCCCGAGCGGGCCGAGAAGCGTGTCCGCGAGCGCCGCGGGGAAGCCCTCGAGGATCCCCGCGGCGACGTTGAGCGCCCCGCCCACGAGATCGCCGAAGAGAGCGATCCCCTCGTTCGGGCCGCTCCGAAGGGGCGGGCGGAGGACGAACCGGTTCACGCGATGCGGCGCCCCGCGCGCCTCGATCCCGAACGGAAAGAGAAAACGTCCCGCGCGGAGGGAGAGCGCCCGCGGATGAACGCGAAGGTCCGCGCGCGCCTGCCCGAGGGCGAGCTTCGCCGGATCGTAGAAAGCGAGCCCTTCGGCGAAGTACGCGAGCCGATCGAAGAGGGTGCCCGCGGCCCAGATCCCCGAGGCGGCGCGCTCGGTGAAGCGCGTTCTCCACCCGCTCCCCTCTCCCTCCGGCTTCCGTTCGAGGACCCCGCTCGCCCCCGCGAACCCGTAGAGCCGAAGGCGATCTCTCTCCTCTTCGGGGAAGAAAACCTCGTGGCGATAGTTCCAGACGCCGGACGCGAGGGCGGGGAACGCGCCGACGAGGAGAAGCACGAAAACCGCGGGGAGCCGCACGCCGCCCCTCCTCTAGTCGCCGGACCAGCAGCCGGTCGGCCGCCCGTCCCGATCGAATGCGTTTTCGATGTGAAGGATCTCCTCCGGACCGCCGGCAGGATCGGAGAGAGCGATGATGTCGAAGCGGCACGGCCGTTCGGCGAGGCCGTGCTCGACAAGGAATGCGGCGGCGGCGGAAGCGAGCCGGCGGCGCTTCCTCGGGCCGACCGTCTCCGCCGGAGAGCCGAACGCCTCGCTCCTCCGGAGACGGACCTCGACGAACACGATCCACCGGCCGCGCTCCGCGACGAGATCGATCTCCCCGCGGCGGGTCTGGTAATTCCGCGCGCGGATCCGAAAGCCGCGCCCCTCGAGGTGCCGCGCGGCGATCTCCTCCCCGCGCGCGCCCATCCGGCGGCGGCCGTTCATCGGGCCGCCCCCTCCGCCCCCCGCGTCTCCGCGAGGAACGGAACATGAAAGGTTCGACGATGAACCAACGACGGCCCGTGGGCGGCGATCGCCCGCGCGTGCTCCTCGGTCGGGTACCCTTTGTGGCGGTCGAACCCGTAGACCGGGAAGATCCGGTGGAAGCACTCCATCAGGCGGTCCCGGACGACCTTCGCCACGATCGACGCGGCGGCGATCGAGGGGACGAGGCGATCGCCGCCGGTCACGGCGATCTGGCGGAAGGGGAAGGGCTCGAGACGGACCCCGTCCACGAGGACATAGTCGGGCGGGAAGCCCAAGGCGCGCACCGCGCGGATCATCGCCTCGCGGGACGCCTCGCGGATGTTCCGGCGATCGATCTCCTCCTCGGAGGCGAGGCCGACGCCGATCCCGTCCGCGGAGTGGAGGATCGAGGCGAAGAGAGCCGCCCGCCCCTCGGGAGAGAGGCGCTTCGAGTCGTCGAGACCGGAGGGGACGCGGTCCGGATGCAGACAAACGGCGGCGGCCGCGACCGGGCCGGCGAGGGGTCCGCGGCCCGCCTCGTCCACCCCGACGATCCTCTTCCCTTCGCGCCAGCCGAGGGCGTTCTCGAGGTCGGGGGCCGTTCGCTCGCGGCGCGGGCGCCGGGCGGGAGACAGGAAGGCCGTCTCCGCGCGCGTCGCTTCGAGGAGACGGCCTGCGATTTCGGAGGAAAAGGCGCCCTCGGGGGCCACTACCCCCGGTCCTCCTTGAGGCGGGCGGAACGTCCGGTCCTTTCGCGCAGGAAGTAGAGGCGCGCGCGCCGCACCTTCCCCTTGCGGAGAACCTCCAGGGAGGCCACCGAAGGGGACTGGATCGGGAACACACGCTCCACGCCGATCCCGCCGCTTACCTTGCGGACCGTGAACGTCTCGGAGTGGCCGGAACCCTTCCTCTGGACCACCACTCCCTGAAAGACCTGGATGCGCTCTTTGTCCCCCTCGCGCACGAGGACGGACACGGCGACCGTGTCCCCCGAGGAGAACTCGGGGATGTCCGTGCGGAGCTTGTCGGACTCGAGCCTGCGGATCGTATCCATTGGCGTCACCATCCTTCGAAGGGGCCCCGGGACCCCGACAGACGCTTGAATGTACCATAGATCCCCGCCCTGTCAACCCCGGAAAACGAGGGACAGAACCTGTTTCCGGCCCCTTTCCTTACGTCGCCAGGGCGATGGACACCTTTCTCCAGGGTGTCCGTCACCCGAGCGAACAAGGCGCGGCGGGAAGGGGCTCCCCGCCGAGCGGTCGCGTGTGTTATCCTGAACCACAATAATCGGAACGCCCCGCGGAGCGCGCGGCCAGAAACGGCTCCGCCGTGGAAGGCGTTGTCTTCCGTTTCGCGGGTCGGCGACCCAAGGAGGTGCTCATGAAACGCAGGGCGATCGCGGCGGCGCTCCTTCTCTTGGCGGGGGCGAGCGCCGGAGAGGCCCAGATTGTCTTTGTCTTCGAGACCGTTCTTCAGAAAGGGGACGTGATCCCCGGGGTCGGCGCGGTGACCACCATCGACAACCTCGCGGTGAACGATCACGGCGCCTGGCTCGTCGAGGCGGACACGGACCACTCGAACACCAACGCGGACGCGGTGATCATCCAAAACGGCGCGCTCTACCTTCGCGAGGATCAGCCCCTTCCGCGGCCCCCGGGATCGAGGCTCGACACGTTCGACTCGGTCCGCCTGAACAACCACGGGCACAGCGGCTGGAACTTCTTCCTCTCGGGGACGAGCGGAAGCCTCGACGACTCCGGGATCTATTACGACACGACGCTCGTCATCCAGGAGAGCGACATCTCGACCGCGCCCGGGTTCACTCCGGGAACCCCGTACATCGGGTTCTTCGAGACGCACATCAACGACGCGCGCGAGATTCTCATCGTGGCGAGCGTCGACGACCCTGCGATCGCGACGAGCGTGGACCGCGCGCTCGTGATCGCGATGGTCGATTCGGTCGGGGACCTTCTCTCCGAGACGCTCCTCGCGATGGAGGGTGACACGCTTCCGGGCCAAAGCGAGGGGATCACCGACTTCGGAACCGGCCCCCACGAGAGCGCGTTCAACGATAGCGGAGACGTGCTCTTCTTCGCAGACCTCACGGGAGCGACGACGACCGACGGCGTGATCTATCGGAACCTCACGCTCCTCGCGCAAGAAGGAAGCCCGTCCCCGCTTCCGGGACGGAACTACGAGACCCTCTCCTCGCGCGGGCTCGACCTGAACAATCAGGGTGGATACGTCTTCAAGGCGAACCTCGACGGGAGCACCGCGGACGATGAGGCGATCGTGAAGAACAACACGATCCTCGCCCGCGAGGGCGGAACGATGCCGGGCATCGCGCCGTACCTGCTCACGTCGTTCGGAACCGGGAGCGGCCCCGTGCAAATCGGCGACAACGGAAAGGTCGTCTGGTTCGGCGATTGGGACGATCCGAACACGAACATCGACACCGGGCTCTTCCTGGACAGCGTGCTGATCGTTCAGGAAGGGGTGACGATGGTCGGGGACGATCTCATCGACGAGATCGCGAGCGGGCAGGACGCGTTCGACCTCTCGTCGAGCGGCCGGTGGCTCCTCTTCGAGGTGACCTTCACGAACGGGAACAACGCGGCGGTTCTTCTCGACCTCACCGATCCGACCTCGGTGACGGAAGCGTCCGACCTCGTGTCTCCGGCAGTCCTCCAGGCGGCGCCGAACCCCTTCGCGAGCGGGACGACGATCCGCTTCGGTCTCACGGAACGGGAAACCGTGAGCCTTCGCGTGTACGATGTCCGCGGAAGGCTCGTCTCGGTTCTCGCGGACGGCGCGTTTTCGGCAGGCGAGCATGTCGTCTCCTGGAACGGGCGGGACGATCGGGGGCGGACCGCGTCGGCGGGCACCTACTTCGTCCGACTCCGGACCGCGGACGAGAGCCGCTCGTTCCGGCTCGTGCGCGTGCGGTAGGCGGAGACCGCGCCACTCCGAACGGCCGTCTTCCGCGAGGAGGGCGGCCGTTCGTTCGTGGGGCTCTCCGGCGCCGAAACTGCGGCGCCGTAACTCTGCCTTACTTCTCCAGGAGATCCGGCCTTCTGCGGCGGGTGATCTCGAGAGCGCGGTCTCTTCGCCACGCGGCGATCTTCGCGTGGTCGCCGGAGAGAAGAACGTCCGGAACCTTCATGCCTCGATATTCAGGAGGCTTGGTGTAGTCGGGCGCGCCGAGAAGCCCGTTCGCGAAGGAGTCGGCGTCGGCGGAATCCTCGTTCCCGAGAACGCCCGGGACGAGGCGAATCGCGGCGTCCATGAGCGCGAGCGCAGGGATCTCGCCCCCGGACAACACGAAATCGCCGATCGAGAGCTCAATGTCGACGAGCGCCTCGCGGAAACGCTCGTCCACGCCGCGGTAGCGCCCAGAGACGAGGATCCACGCCTCCCCGGAGGCGATCTCCCGCACGCGCTCCTGCCGGAGCGGCTCCCCCTTCGGCGTGAGGAGAATGACCGGCACGCGGCTTCCTTCCGTCTCGCGCACCCACTCGACCGCTCGGAAGAGAGGCTCGGGCTTCATCACCATTCCCGGGCCCCCGCCGTAGGGGGTGTCGTCGGTCGTCTGATGTCGGTCCTCGGCGAAGTCGCGGAGGTTCACCGGGACGATCTCCGCCTTCCCCGCCGCGAGCGCCTTTCCGGTCACCCCCTCGGCGAGCGGCCCCGGGAAGAGGCCGGGGAAGATCGTGACGACGTAGAAGCGCATCGATTTCCTTTGTCTATGGACGATTGATCTCCAAAAGACCGGCAGGAGGATCGACGATCATCCGGCCGCTTTCGAGATCGATCAAGACGACGATGCCGGGCGCCGCGGGGATGAGATGCTCTTCCTCCGCGCCCCGCACGCGGTAGAGATCCCCCGCCGGATACTCGAGGACCTCCTCGATCGTGCCGATCGCGCGTCCTTCCCTCGTCCAGACGGCGAGACCGACGAGCTCCTCGCGGAAAGGCCCCTTCGCGCCGGCCGCCTCGAGATCCCTGCGGTCAGCCCACGCCTCCGCCCCGCGGAGCCCCTCGGCCTCGGTCCGGTCGTCGATCCCTTCAAGCTTCAAGAGAAACACATCGCCGTGCGGGCGGACCGACTCGACGAGAAACGCGCGGATTTCCTCCTCCTCGTCGGCGAGAAAGACACGCCGGAGAGCGGGGAGGGCCGGATCGAGCAGGCGCGAGACCTTGAGGCGGACCTCGCCCCCGAGCCCGTGGACCCGTCCGATCGTCCCGAGATGAATGCGCGCCGCCTTGGGCATGGAGGACCCGCCGTCCCGGCTACTCGACGATCTCGAGGATCGCCTTCCGCCCCTCCTTCGCCGAGAGCACGCCGAGGAGAGAGCGGATCGAGCGGGCGGTGCGGCCGTTCTTTCCGATCACCTTGCCGAGGTCCTCCTTTGCGACGCGGAGCTGGAAGACCGTCGTGTCGTCCCTTCGCGTCTCCTCGACGCGGACTTGGTCCGGGCTTTCGACGAGGAGGCGCGCGATGTACTCGATCAGATCCTTCATTCCTTGGTTTCCTCGGGAGCCGCGCTCGCCTCGGGCGGGGCGGGAGCTTCCTCGACCGGCTTCTCATCCGCATGCGGAGCGCTCGCCTCGGGGGCCTTCACCTCGGCGACCGCCGCGGCCGCGCCGCGCCGCCTCTTCCCCTTCCCCTTCGATCCATGCTTGTCGAGCGGGTGCTCGAAGATCCGCACGGACCTCTTCTTTTCTTCATCGCGAAGCGCTTCCCCGCTCCGGTGGGTTTGGAACCGGGTGAGCACGCCGGTCTTCTCGAAGATCCTCTCGACGGTTTCGCTGAGCTGGACGCCCTCGCCGAGCCAGCGGAATGTCCTCTCCTGGTTCACTTGCACCTCCGCCGGGTTCACGAGCGGATTGTACGTACCGAGAAGATCGATGTATCGTCCGTCGCGCGCCATCCGCATGTCGGCGACGACGATCCGGTAGAACGGCCCTTTCTTCCTTCCGTGTCTCGCGAGACGAATCTTGACTGCCACTTCTTCGACTCCTTTTCGAACCGATCGCGCGGTCCGACTCTCCTTTCTTCGGGCCAGGCGGCCCTCCGTCACATCCCCCAGGGGATTCCGGAGCGGCGGCCCTTCCCGGCGCGCCGCATCATCTTCCGCAGCATGTCGTACTGCCGGAGGAGCTGGTTCACCTCCTGCACGCTCGTTCCGCTTCCGCGGGCGATCCGGCGGCGGCGGCTCCCGTTCAGGACGACCGGCTCGCGGCGTTCCGCCGGTGTCATCGAGGAGAGGATCGCCTCGACCCGGGAGAGCGCCTTCTCGTCCACGTCGAGCCCCTTCGGAAGGCGCGAGGCGCCGGGGAGCATCCCGAGGATCTGGTCGAGAGGCCCCATCTTCCGCACGCTCCGAAGCTGCTCGGCGAAGTCCTCGAGCGTGAAGGAGCGCTCGCGGAGCTTCCTGGCCAGATCGCGCGCCTTCTCCTCGTCGACGGCCGCCTCGGCCTTCTCGACGAGCGTGAGGACATCCCCCATCCCGAGAATGCGCTGCGCCATCCTCTCCGGATGGAAGTCCTCGAGCGCGTCGATCCCCTCGCCGGTCCCGATCAGCTTGACCGGCTTCCCGGTCACCCTCCGGATCGAGAGGGCCGCCCCTCCTCGAGCGTCGCCGTCCATCTTCGTCAGGATGAACCCGTCGAGCCCGAGCGCCTCCTCGAACGCCGACGCCGCCCGCACCGCGTCCTGGCCGGTCATGCCGTCCACGACGAGAAGGATCTCGTGGGGCGAGGCGGCCGCGCGCACGCGGGCGACCTCGTCCATCATCTCCTCGTCGACGTGGAGGCGGCCTGCCGTGTCGACGATCACGACATCGAGGAGCTTCCCGCGCGCGAGGCGCACCCCCTCGGCCGCGATCGCCTCCGCCTTCGCGCCGGCCGCGCCTCGATAGACCTCGCACCCGGCGGCGCGCCCGAGCTGCTCGAGCTGCTCCGCGGCGGCCGGGCGGTGGACGTCGGCGGCGACGAGAAGCGGCTTCTTCCCCTTCCGCCGGAAGCGCACGGCGAGCTTCGCGGCGGCGGTCGTCTTCCCCGAGCCCTGGAGTCCCACAAGAAGAAGGACCGTCGGCGGCTGCGAGGCGAGAGGGATCGACGCGGCGCTCCCCCCGAGGAGGCGCACCATCTCGTCGTGAACGACCTTCACCACCTGCTGGCCCGGGCGAAGGCTTCCGAGCACATCCGCCCCGACCGCTCGCTCGCGCACGGCGGCGAGGAAGTCCTTGACCACTCTATAGTGAACGTCCGCCTCGAGAAGGGCAAGCCGGATCTCGCGGAGCGCCGCCTCGACGTCCTTGTCCGAAAGCTTCCCCTTCCCCCGGAGCTTTCGAAACGCGGTCTCCAGCTTGGCGGTCAGATCCTGGAACAAACCGAACCCCCCGCCCCGGGGGATTCCCGGCGCAAGGGTTTGAATCTAGCACGCTTCCCGCGCCGGAACAACGGAAAACACTGCCAGGGACACGGTAAGTGGCCCAGGTACAGTGAGCTACCCCTTCCAATTCCCCTTCGCGTCGAAGCGGTCGGTCAGGTCGAGAAGGGCTCGGAAGGCCCCGTAGCGCTGGAGAACGTGGTAGGACCCTTGCCAAGAGGTCGGCTGCTCGCGGTACCCGCGCGCGGCGAGCCTTCGGAAGGCCTCCTCGGGGGAAGAATCGACGGGAAGAATCGGCCGCCACTCCCGCCCCTTCTTCGTCGCGTTCGCTTCTGAGAGCTCGGAGAGACGGCGGATCGCGCGGAAGTCCCGGATCGACTCGACCCATTCGCGAGAGAAGAGGATCCCCGTGTTGAAGACGAGAGAGGTTGCGATGAACTGCTCGGCGAGAGGAAGAGCCATGAGATCGGCCGATGGCCATCCGTCGAGGTCGCCGCTCTTCTTCTTGCGCGCGAGCTTCTCGGCGGCGATCTCTTTTTCGTATAGGTACATGAGCCCCGAGGCGACGACCGACTCGCGGAAACCGACGCGCCGCGCGATCCCCACCGCCCGGTCGCCGGTTTCTCCGCGCCGCTCCTTTCGCGCGCTTCGCTCGAGCGCGGTCCCGAAGCTCCGGTCGAGCCGCCGGGCGAGATCTCCGTGGCGCTCGATCGCAGCTCCCATGTTGTCGCACCCAAGATGATACCCGAGGTCGATCCGCTCCGATCCCTCCTCGAGAAGGTGCTTCTCCTCGAGGAAGAGAAGCGCGCCCCCCTCCGCGATGTAGGTCGCGACGATCTCGAGGTCCGAGAGGCGCACCGAGCGGTTCTTCTCCATCTGGTGCGCGTTGATCGTCCGGGCGACGTCCCGCACGAGCGCGAGGAAGACGCTTTCCCGCTCCGCCGTGTCCCACTTCCGGTCGACGAATCCGAAGTAGCGTTTCGGGAAGACCCCCGAGGAGAGATACGACCGCATCTTGAAGACCTCGTACCCGACGACGGTCGTGAGGATCTCTTGAGGGCTCAAGGGAAGGACGCCGAGACCTTCCCCCTTGAGATCGATCTTCTCCTTGAGGTTCGCGAGGATCTCGCGCCGGAGGGTCTCCGCGACCTTGGCGGAATCCGCGCCGGCGAGAAGGGAGATCTCCGCCGCGCCGCGCCCGATCCTTTTCTCCGCGCTTTGACGAAGGGACTCGCGATCGGACCGGTCCTCCACGAAGCGCGAGAGCGCGACATCGAGATCATTCGGGGGGTTCGCGTCCCCTTCGCCCGCAGAGACGGAGAGCGCGAAAGAGGCGAGCCCGAGGAGGGCGGAAACCGCAGCGAGGGCGCGGCGGGGCCTCATCCCGCGCCGCCTTCGAGCATCGCGCGGATCTCCCGCGCGCGGTCGGGGGCCCGAAAGATCACCGACCCGGCCACGAGAAGATCCGCGCCCGCTCGGAGGACGCGCGGCGCCGTCCGCGAGCCGATCCCGCCGTCCACCGAGATCAGGTACGAGAGACCGTTCGCGTCGCGGAAGCGCGCGGCCTCCTCGATCTTCGCGAGGACCTCCTCGCGAAAGCCCTGGCCTCCGAAACCGGGGGAGACGCTCATGAGAAGGAGATGGTTGAGACCTTCAAGATAAGGGCATACCGCATCGAACGGGGTTTCGGGATTCAGCGCGAGGCCGGGGAGAGCGCCGCTCCTTCGGATCGTCTCGAGGGTCCCCGGAACATCCGCGGACGCCTCGACATGAAACGAGATCCAGTGCGAGCCGGCCTCTCGGAAAGCGGGGACGAGATGCGCGGGCTCGACGACCATGAGGTGCGTGTCGAGAACGCAGGTAGTGAGCTTCGCGATCGCCCGCACGATGAGCGGGCCGAAGGTGAGGTTCGGGACGAAGCGGCCGTCCATCACGTCGAGATGGAGGATGCGCGCCCCCGCTTCCTCCACGCTCCGGATCTCCGCCTCGAGACGGGAGAAGTCGGCGGCGAGAAGCGAGGGGAGAACCTGCGGGGTGCTCATGGCGAGGACACCGTGAGCTCGATCGCGGTCTCGCGGTCGACCCGCTCCCCGGGGAGCGGCGTTTGCTCCAGGACCACTCCCGGCGGCGATTCGGGATCGGCGCGGTAGGTGACGCGCGCGAGAGGAAGCTGAAAGAGGCGGAAGTGGCGGTTCACCGCCTCGATCGCCTTTCCGTTCAGGTCGGGCATCAGGAAGCCGGTCGGCGGGGGGCCGAGGCTCACCAGCACGCGGACCGGTTCGCCGGAGGCGGCGGGAGTCCCCGCGATCGGCGAGGTCGCGATCACGAGGTCCCTTTCGATCGCTTCGTGGGGAACGTAGCCGTCCCCCTCGACCCGGAGCCCGGCGCGAGAGAGAAGGATGCGCGCCTGCCGCACCCGCTCCCCCGCGACCTCCGGAACCGTCGCCCACCTCGGACCCCGCGAGATCGTGACCGAGATCTTCCTCCCCTGCTTCACGCGGCCGCCCGGGCTCGGGATCTGGTGGACGATCACCCCGGAATCGGCTTCCGCATCGAACACTTCTTTCTCGATGACGAGATCGAGGTCCGCCTCGGCGAGGGCCCGCGCCGCTTCCGGCTGGAGGAGGCCGATCACGTCCGGAACGACCGTCGAGCCGCCCTTCCGGACGACGAAGCTCATCGCGAGGTCCATCACGATCATGCCCCCCGCGAAGGCGGCCGCGGCGAGGAGAAGGCCGATCAGTGCGAAACGGAGCGCGCGCATCCGTCGCGAACCCTCCTGAGCCGGGCGGCGAAGGCCCCCTCGCAGCCGTGGATCTCGGGAAGAACGCGGACCGTCCCGTCGGGCGCGAGCGCTCCGTCCGGGACCTGGACCTCGGGGGGCTCCATGCGGAAGCGGCCGTCCTCGCGGAGGAAGCGGGCGACCGTCTCCTCGTTCTCCTCCGGCTCGGTCGTGCAGGTACTATAAAGGAGGAGACCTCCCGGCTCAACGGCATCCGCGACGGCCCGAAGGAGCCGGAGCGCGAGCGCGGCGAGGCGCGCGATGTCCTCCTCGCGGACCCGCCACCGGAGGTCGGCGCGCCGCGCGAGCGTCCCGAGCCCGGTACACGGCACATCGACGAGAACGGCATCGAAGCGCGTCCCCTCGCGGAGCGGGAGGTTGAGCGCGTCGGCGACCGCCGTACGGACGTTGTCGAGACGGAGCCGCGCCAGGTTCTCCCGGAGCCTTCCCATCCGCCAGAGCGAGCAGTCGACCGCGACGAGAAGCCCTCCCGGCGCCGAGGCGGCGATCGGGAGCCCCTTCCCTCCGGGGGCGGCGCAGCAGTCGAGAACCCGCGCGCCGCGAGGAAGGGGTCCGGCGAGCGAACCGACGAGCGCCGCTCCCTCGTCCTGCACGAGAACCCGCCCCTCGCGAAACGAGCGAAGAACGGTCGGATCCCCCCCGTCGGGAAGGAGCAGAACAGACGGGGAGATCCGGCTCCGGCGCGTCTTCCGCCCCTCCTTCTCGATCTCCCGCGCCACGCGGTCGAGATCCCCGTCCCGCACCACGCGAAGGGAGAGAGGGGGCGTTCGGTTGGCCGCCTCGAGACGGCTTGCCGTCGCCGGGACGCCGAGGCGGGAGACCCAGCGCGCCGCGAGCCACCGCGGGCACGACAGCGCCACGGAAAGATGCCCGGCCGGGTCCTCCTCGAGGGAGGGCGCCCCCTCGGGGACCCCCTCGCGGAGCACCCCCCGGAGGACCGCGTTCACGAGCCTCGACGCCGGCTCCCCCCCGGCTTCGCGCGCGGCCCGCACCGTCTCGTGCACGGCGGCGCGGCTCGGAACGCTCGAGAGATACAGAATCTGGTAAAGACCGATCCGTAGAAGGTTTCTTGTTCGAATATCAAGATCTTCGGGATTTCCCCGCTCGAGCACCCGTTCGAGGATCCAGTCGATCCTCCCGCGCATCTGGAGGGTGCCGCGCGCGATCCGCCGGGCGAGCGACCGTTCGCGCGCGTCCTTCCCCGCGAGGAAATCGCTCTTCCGGAGAGCGCGATCGAGATGCGCCCCTTCCTCGACAGCGACGAGAGCGGCGAGGGCGGCGCCTCGGGCGCGCGAGCGGGCCACGGTCAAGCCCCTTCCGCGAGCGAACGCCCGGCGGCGAAGCGGACGCCCGAGAGGAGCGCGCGGTCCTCCATCCTCTTTCTTCCGGGGAGCTGCACCTCGGCGAGGCGGACCGCTCCTTCCCCCGCCGCGACGACGAGACCGCTCTTCGGATCGGCGGCGAGAACCGTCCCCGGCGGACCGGCGCCCGGGGCGCGAAGGACGCGGTAGACGCGGAGCATGCCGTGCGCGCTCTCGGTCTCGGCGATCGGCTTCGGGTTCATCGCGCGGACGAGGTTCTGGATCGATCCGGCGTCGCGGCTCCAGTCGATTCGCGCGTCCTCCTTCCGCACGGGAGAGGCATAGGTCGCCTTCTCGTGCTCTTGCGGCCGCCTCGGGCACTCTCCCCGCTCGATTCGGTCGAGCGTCTCGAGGAGGAGATCGGCGCCGGCCTCGGCGAGGCGCGCGGCAAGCTCCCCCGCCGTCTCCTCCGGGCCGATCGGGAGCGGCAGCGAGAGGAGGATATCCCCCGTGTCGAGGCCCTCTGCGATCTGCATCGTCGTGACGCCGGTCTCCGTTCTCCCGTCGAGGAGCGCGCGCTCGATCGGGGCGGCCCCGCGATACAACGGAAGGAGCGAGGCGTGGAGGTTCACGCACCCGAAGCGGGGGAGGCGGAGGAACGCGGGCTTTAGGATGCGCCCGAAGGCGACGACCGCGACGACGTCCGGACCGAGGCGCGCGATCCCCTCGAGCGTCTCCGGGGCGGACGGCCGGGCCGGCTGCAGGATGGGGAGCCCGAGGGCGAGACCCCTCTCCTTCACGGGCGACGGGAGGAGGCGCCTCCCCCTCGCCCGCGGGCGATCGGGCCGGGTGAGCACGCCGACGAGCGTGTGGCGGGAGGAGCCCGCGATTCGATCGAGGCTCGGGAGGGCAAAGACGGGGGTTCCCGCGAAGAGAACCTTCACTCCTTAACGACCTCTTCCGGCTGGAGGACCCCCTCGACCGCGCTTCGGACCACCTCGACCTTCACGTTCTCGGAAAGCCGGACCACGACGATCTGCTCCTTCTCCTTGACGCCGATGATCGTCCCGAGGAGCCCGCCCCTCGTGAGCACGCGGTCCCCCTTCTTGAGGGCGGCGAGCATCTTCTGCTTCTCTTTCTGTCTCTTGATCTGAGGTCCGAGAAAGAGAAACCACCAGATAACGAAGAGACCTCCGAACAGGATCAGCATCGACCATCCCGGGGCCCCCGACGAAGAGGAGCCTCCGGAGGCGCCGAGCGCGAGAAGCGGCCGTATGTCCATCGTGACCTCCTGGATCGGGGAATCGAGCCGCCCGCGGGGAAGGGATCCCGCCGGGGTTCCGGAGCGGTTCCGTCCCCGTGCGCGGCGAGGCCATCTTCGCGGATTCGCGGGCCCGGAGCAACAAGAAACCGGGCGAGCGGGCGGGACGCGTTTTCGGATTCGCCTCTCCGCCCGCTTCATGCGATCATGCGAGGGAGCATCCGACGTCGAACATCCGTTCCCGAAAGGGAGAGAGGACCCGACCGAAATGAGACGAACCATCCGATCCGCCGTTCCCGTTCTTCTCCTCCCGCTTCTTCTCCTCTCGTGCGAGGGGGAGAAGAGCCGAACCGAGGAGAGAACCCCGCCACCCGCCGCCGAGCAGAGGACGCCCCCACGGCCGGAGACCGCCGAAACGCCGGCGATGCCCGCCGGAGAGAGAGGAGCGATCGCCTCAATGCTCGGCATCGATCTCGCCGATCTCGTTCGCGACCCGAGCGGGCTCGAGTACGTCGTGCGCCGTCCCGGGACGGGCGAGACGCCGAAGACGGGCGAGCGGATCCGCGCGCACTACACCGGCTATCTGCTCGACGGGAAGAAGTTCGACTCGAGCGTCGACCGGGGCGCCCCCTTCGAGACGGAGATCGGGGTCGGCCGCGTGATTCCAGGATGGGACCTCGCCTTCACGAACATGCGCGTCGGCGAAAAGCGCGTTCTCTTCATCCCGGCCGATCTTGGCTACGGAGCGCGCGGCGCCGGCGGCGGCGTGATCCCGCCGAACGCGGATCTCGTCTTCGACGTGGAGCTCATCGACATCGTGAAGTAGAAGCGCCCGGACTAGCGGCGCGGGTCCTCGAGCCCCTCCTCCGAGCGGTAGGTTTCGAGGAAGGCGGCCGACCAGGAGGGGAAGGCGTCCGCGCGAATCGCCTCTCGCGCGCCTTCCATCAACCGGAAATAGAACCGGAGGTTGTGGAGCGTCGCGAGGCGAAGGGCCAAGATCTCGCCGACCGAGAAGAGATGCCGGATGTAGGCGCGGCTGAAGCGCCGGCACGCCGGGCAATCGCACGCCGGATCGGGCGGACGGTCGTCACTCGCGTAGGCCGCGTTCTTGACGACGAGCCGCCCGCGGCTCGTCAGCATCGTTCCGTTCCGCGCCATCCGCGTCGGAAGGACGCAATCGAAAAGATCGAACCCTGAAGCGATCGCGGCGAGGATGTCCTCGGGGAACCCGACCCCCATGAGATAGCGCGGCTTCTCCTCGGGGAGGAGAGGCGCGGTGAAGGCGACCGCCGCGAGGAACGCCTCCTTCGGCTCGCCGACCGAGAGACCGCCGGCGGCATAGCCGGGGAAGCCGATCCCCGCGATCTCCTCGGCGCTCCGCCTGCGAAGCCCCTCGTCCGCTCCCCCTTGCACGATGCCGAAAAGGAGCGGCCGCTTCCCCTCCGGAGTCTCCTCAGGCCCGGTCTCCTCGAGCGCGCGCTTCCCCCTCGACGCCCAGAGGGTCGTTCGGCGGACCGCCGTCTCGATCTCTCTTCTCTCGAACGGATAGGGCGGGCAGACGTCGAGGCTCATCGCGATGTCGGTCCCGAGCGCCGCTTGGATCCGCACGGCGAGCTCCGGAGTCAGATCGTGAAAGGAACCGTCGATGTGCGATTGGAATCGGACCCCCTCGTCCCTCACCTTGCGGAGCGCCGCCAGGGAGAAGACCTGGAAGCCCCCGCTGTCGGTCAAGATCGGCCGGGGCCATCTCATGAATCGGTGGAGGCCTCCTCGCTCGCGGATGAGGGCGTGGCCGGGGCGGAGGTAGAGATGATACGTGTTCGCGAGGAGGATCGACGCGCCCGCTTGTTCCACCTCGAGCGGATCGAGCGTCCGCACGGCGCCCCTGGTCCCGACCGGCATGAAAGCGGGGGTCGGCACGGCTCCGTGGGCCGTGAGGAGCGTCCCCGCCCGCGCGGCCCCCTCCCCGTCGCGCGCCTCGATCGTGAAGATCGCCTCGCTCATGCGGCCTCCGGTCGATCAGGAAACGCCCCTTCCGGCCGGTTCGCCGGAAGGGGCGCGCGGTTCCATGCGAGACGAGATCCTCACCGGACGAGAAGCATCTTCCTCGTCTCGGTCCTCTTCTCCGCCGCCAGGCGGTAGAGATAGACGCCCGAGGCGACCTCGCGTCCCAGGTCGTCGCGCCCGTCCCACAGGACGGCGTGAGTCCCCGCCGCCTTCTCGCCGTCCCACAAGGTCCGGATCGCGCGCCCGGCGGAATTGTACACGAGAAGCGACGCGCGCGCGGCGCTCGGGAGCGAAAAGGCGATCGTCGTTTGAGGATTGAAGGGATTCGGCTCGTTCGGCCGAAGATCGAACGGGAAGGTCGTGGGGACCGGTCCCGCGACGGAGATCTGGATGTCCCCGTTCTCGAACGTGATCGAGTAGGCGGCCGCCGAGCCGGTTCTGGCTCCGTTCACGACGATCACCGCGATCTGCCTGAGGTCCGACCCGGGTCTCGAGACGATGTAGTCCGCCAGGTTCAGCGAGTCGAGTGGAACGTCCTCGCGGATGAACCCGCCGCCGAGAGTCCCCTTCAGGCGGAGAAGGGCGACCACCCGCTGCTTCGTCCCCGGAGTCCCCTCGAAGCGGATGCGCAGGCGATCGATCGTCGCCATTCCTTTGCACTGGAAGAAATTCGCGGCCATCCGCGCCACCGAGCCGGTGTGGGAATCCGGATACGCCTCGACGACCTTCAGGATGCCGGGCATCGGGTACGAGGCCGCTTCCTCGTAGCCGTCGCTCGTGGAATCCGCGAAGATTGAGCTCTTGTAGTTCCACGTCGCGTAGGTGGTGAAGGCGCTCGCGAAGTCCGACCCCTGATCGGTGATGATGGCCGCGTAAGAAGCGGTCGTCGTCTCGCCCGGGTACGCCTCGCGGCGCTGCATAAGGGCAAGGCCCATTCCGAGCCCCCACGTCTCGCAGAGATGATGCTGCCAGATGCAGTCCTCGTAACTTCCCGAGCCTCCGTAGTCGAGCGACTGATCGGGATGCGAGATGCCCGACCCCGAACCAAGATAGTTATAGTAGTCGTTGGTTTCGTCGTAAACGACATCCTCCATCCAGGTCGCGTCGAGCTCGACCCAACCGCCCATCGCCATCGCGCCGGTCGTGTTCATTTGGCTCGCGTGCTTGAACTCGTGCGCGCACGTCACCTTCGCCGCGCCCTTCTGCGTCCCCTCCGGATCCTGGTTCGAGGGAAACCCGACGAAGTCGTTCTCGATCACGATGCGGCTCCGTCCGTGGCCCATGTCCATCGTGTAGCCGTAGGCCCCCATGTTCTGGAAGGAGATCGGGTAGAGCTCGCCCGGGGAGAGCGCGGGAGGGTTGAACCCGAGACCGTCGATCTCGCGGTGCCACGAGGAGTCGCAATAGGTCGCGACCCACTCGACGTAGTCGGGGACCCCGTTCGCTGGGTTGATGTCCGCTTGCGGAGGGGCATGCTGCCCGCTCGTCTCGTAGGTGAGGCGGAAGAGCCCCGCAGGGCTGTCGTAGGTCATTGCGGTCGTCTTTCCGACGAGCAGCGATCCGGAAAGATACCGGTCGATCTCCTCCGCCGCGGCCGGGCTCATCGTCGCCCGCATGCGATCGAACTCCAGAATCGCGGGGGTGAGGCACTTGAGAGGGATCGCGCGCTCGGGAAGAAGATCCGCGCGGACGGTCTCCGGAGAGAACGCGTAGCGGAAGGTCTGAAGAACGGCCTCTTCCTCTGTGAGCCGTCCCTCCCGGACCGCATCGCGGACGATCGCGGAGAAATCCTCGCCGGGCGCGGCGGCGAATCCCAAGGTCGCATGAAGAACCCCGAAGAGACAAAGGATCGAAACCAGAACGAAACGCATCTTCTTCCTCCAAGGGAGCGGGAATCGGGAGAACCGGTCCTTTGCGATCTGTGGTTATTCTAATGGAAAACGAAAGGCGCGTCAATCGGTTCGGGGCGCGCCGCGCCGTGCGGCCTCCGCGCGATCCGGGCGAGGCACGCCTCAGACGATCAGCGTGCAATCCCCGTAGCTGTAGAACCGGTAGCCGGCTTCCACCGCGGCGCGGTACGCGGACTTCATCCGCTCGAGCCCGGCGAAAGCGGCGACGAGAACGAAGAGCGTCGATCGCGGAAGGTGGAAGTTCGTGAGGAGCGCGTCGACGACCTTCGGCTCATAGGGAGGGCGAATGAAGAGATCGGTCCATCCCGACCCGGCGCGGACTGTTCGTCCCTCCGCGGCGGCCCCCTCGAGCGTGCGGACGACCGTCGTCCCAACCGCGACGACGCGCCCTCCCTTCTCTCGCGCCCGCCGAATTGCGGCGGCCGTCTCCTCGGGGACTCGGTAGAACTCCGCCTCGAACCGATGGCTCTCGATCCGGTCGGCGCGAATCGGACGGAAGGTTCCGGGCCCGACGTGCAGCGTGAGGCGCGCGGCGGCGACCCCCCGCGCCCCGAGGTCGCGAAGAAGCGCCTCGGTGAAGTGGAGCCCCGCGGTCGGAGCGGCGATCGATCCCTTCTCGCGCGCGAAGACCGTCTGGTAGCGCGTCCTGTCCTCTTCGACCGGTTTACGGCGGATGTACGGGGGAAGCGGAACCTCTCCCGCCCGTTCGAGCGCGCTCTCGATCGCTTCGCCTTCCGGGAACCGCACGATCCACTCCCCTTCCCCGGCGGGACGGACCGTCTCCCCTTCGAGGCCGGCCGATTCGAAGCGAACGAGGCTACCCCGCCGCACCCGGCGGGCGGGCTTGAGGAGAAGGACCCACTCCCCTTTTCCGAGCGGACGCACGAAGAGCGCCTCGAGCGGACGGCCGCCCACGGCTTCCCCTCGGAGACGCGCGGGAAAGACGCGCGAATCATTCAGAACGAGAAGATCGTCCTTAGAAAGTTCTTCGGGAAGACGCCGGGCGACGGAATGCCGGATCGTGTTCTTCGACCGATCGATCACCATCATGCGGGAGGCCGCGCGATCGGGAAGCGGGAACTGCGCGATCCGATCCGCAGGAAGGTCGAAGTCGAAGTCGGAGAGGTTCACCGCGGTCAGAGGAGCCGGTCCTGGCCCGGCCGGCGGGCGCCCGGAGGCAAGGCACCGAGATGGCGGAACGCCTCGAGCGTCGCGACCCTTCCCCGCGGCGTCCGCATGAGAAGCCCCTCGCGCACGAGAAACGGCTCGTGGACCTCCTCGATCGTGTCCGACTCCTCTCCCACCGAGATCGCGAGCGTGTCGAGGCCGACCGGACCTCCGTCGAAACGCCGCACGACCGCATCGAGGATGCGGAGGTCCATCCCGTTCAGGCCCCTTTCGTCCACGTCGAGCCGCTCGAGCGCGTGCCGGGCGAGCGGCCCGTCGATCACGCCCTTCCCCTCGACCTCTGCGAAGTCGCGCACCCGGCGGAGAAGGCGGTTCACGACGCGCGGCGTCCCCCGCGAGCGGCGGGCGATCTCCCCCGCTCCTTCCCGATCGAGCTCGATCCCGAGGATTCGGCTCGATCGGTGCGCGATCCGCTCGAGATCCCCCGGCTGATAGAAATCGAGATGGCACTCGACGCCGAAACGGCTTCTCAGGGGGCGCGTGAGGAGCCCGGAGCGGGTCGTCGCTCCGACGAGAGTGAACCGGTTGAGATGTAAACGGACAGAACGCGCGTGCGGTCCTTTGTCGATGAGGATGTCGATCTCGAAGTCCTCCATCGCCGGATAGAGGTACTCCTCCACGTTGCTGGTCATCCGATGGATCTCGTCGAGGAAGAGGATCGACCGTTCGGGAAGGCTCGTGAGGAGCCCGGCGAGATCCCCCGGCCGATCGAGAACGGGCCCCGAGGAGGCCCGGATCTCCACGCCGAGCTCCTCGGAGAGGATCCGCGCGAGCGTCGTCTTTCCGAGACCGGGGGGCCCGGAGAGAAGGACATGGTCGAGCGCCTCGCCCCGCTTCCTTGTCGCCTCAATGAAGACGCGGAGGTTCGCTTTCACCTTGTCTTGTCCGATGAAGTCCTCGAGCCGCGTGGGGCGGAGAGTCTCTTCGAGGCGGTCTTCGCCCGGAAGCGGGCTCCCCGCGACGAGCTCCGTCCCCTGCGGACGCTTCTCCTCAGACATGCGCGAGCGCCTCCCGAACGAGCTCTTCCACCGACGGCTCCTTCCCCGCGCGGAGCGAAAGCGCGTGCGCGATCGCCTGCGAGGCGCGGTCCGGTTTGTAGCCGAGCGCCTCGAGGGCAAGGCGCGCCTCCATCGCCACGCCCCCCGCCGCCGCGAGCGCGGCTCCCTCGACGCCGCGCTCGGTGAAGCGGCTCCGGAGCTCCACCACGAGCCTCTCCGCGCTCTTCTTCCCGATCCCCGGAATCCGCGAGAGCTCCGCCGTGTTCCCGTCGACCACGGCGCGCCGAAACGGATCCGGACGCATCGCGGAGAGAACGGAGAGGGCGATCTTCGGTCCGACGCCCGGAACGACGAGAAGAAGGCGGAAGAGATCGAGCTCGGCCTTCGTCGAGAAGCCGAAGAGCTGGATCGTCTCCTCCCGGAGATACGTGTGCGCGAAGAGCCGCACCCTGGTCCCCTCGCGCGGGAGATCCTCGAGGGTCGAGAGCGAGACGGTCAGCGCGAAGCCGACGCCTCCGACGTCGACGACCGCCCGCATCGCCCCCTTCTCCGCCAAGACGCCCTCGACGTAGGCGATCACCGTGCCGCCCTCGAGTGCGCGCGATGGCAATGGCAGACGGCGACCGCGAGCGCGTCCGATTCGTCCGCCGACCGAACGCCCTCGCGGAGCGAGAGAATCTGTTGAACCATCAAGCGAACCTGTTCCTTCGATGCGAGGCCGTTTCCGACGACGGCCGACTTCACCTCGTTCGGAGGATACTCGAAGACCGGGAGGCCCGCCTCCGCCGCCGCGAGCATCACGACCCCACGGACGTGTCCGATGCGCGAGGCGGTGCGGGGGTTCACCCCCTGGTAGACGTCCTCGACGGCGACCTCGTCGACAGTCCCCTCGGCGAGGATCCCGGCGACGCCCGCGTGGATCCGGAGGAGCTTCTCCGCGAGGCGGGCTTCCCTCTCCGTCCGGATCGTTCCGGAGCGAAGATGCTCGATGCGGCTTCCGTCGAGACGGAGAAGCGCGAAACCGGTGCCCCTGCCTCCCGGATCGATCCCGAGGACGATCATGAGCTTCTCCCGAGGATGGCTACTCCTCGGAGGAGCCGAGCTCCTCGAGGACTTCGTCCGGGATGTCGAAGTTCGCGGACACCTGCTGGACGTCGTCGTGATCCTCGAGACTCTCGACGAGCCGAAGGACCTTCCCCGCGTGTTCCTTGCCGACGGGGACGGTCGATTTCGGGAGGCGCGTCAGGCTCGCGCTCGAGGGCGGAGCTCCCGCCGCGCGAAGGACCTCGGCGACCTTGGAGAGATCGGCCGGGGCGGTCGTGATCTCCCACGAGTCCCCCTCATCCGACACGTCCTCGGCGCCCGCGTCGAGCGCCGAGAGCATCAGGTCCTCCTCGCTGAGCGATCCCTTCTGGACGACGACGAGCCCCTTCTGCGCGAACAAGTAGGAGACCGAACCGACCTCGCCCATGCGGCCGCCGTACTTCGTGAGGAGATGCCGCACCTCCGACGCGGTGCGGTTCCGGTTGTCCGTCACGGTCTCGATGAGGAGGGCGACGCCCCCGGGCGCGTACGCCTCGTACGCGACCTCCTCGATCACCTGTCCCGGAAGATCGCCGGTTCCCTTCTTGATCGCGCGCTCGATGTTCGCCGCGGGCATGTTCGCCGCGCGCGCCGCATCGATCGCGGTTCGGAGACGCGGGTTGCCGTCGGGGTCTCCCCCGCCGTTCCGCGCGGAAACCGTGATCTCGCGGATGAGCCGCGTGAAGATTCGGCCGCGCTCCGCGTCGACCTTCCCCTTCTTCCGACGGATGGTCGCCCATTTCGAATGACCCGACATTGCGCACCTCGACCGGAACCCGGTCCGCGCGAGGCGCTTCCCGCGCCCGGCGCGCGCGATTGTAGCACACGCCGCGCGGGCGAACAACGCGCCGCGCGGCTCGGTCCCTTCGGCAGCCTAGATCATGCCGCGCTTCCGTCGCGAGGGCGCGGAGCGCGCGCCGAGAGGCCGACCGGTACGAGCCGCTCCCGGAAACGTAGCCCCGGAGCTACGCTCTAGGAAGCGGCGATGGAAGGAAGGCCACTTGAGGCCGCGATCCGCGTCCGCAGTAGGAAGCGCGTGCATGATCTAGGCTATGCCTCCTGCTTCGCCGCCTGCGCCTCCGTGACCACCTTCTCGGCGATCTCCTTCGGAACCTCCTCGTAGTGCGAGAACTCCCGCTCGACCCCGCCGCGCCCCTGCGTCAGCGATCGAAGATGAGTCGAGTACTTGTAGAGCTCCGAGAGGGGCACTTGCGCGCGGATCACCTGGAACGGTCCCTGCGAGTCCATCCCGAGGATCTTCCCTCGGCGCGACGAGAGGTCGCCCATCACGTCCCCCATGAACTCCTCCGGAACCGTCACCTTCACCACGTAGATCGGCTCGAGGAGCACCGGGTTCGCCTCGAGAAACCCCTTCTTGAACGCCATCGAGCCGGCGACCTTGAACGAGTTCTCCGACGAGTCGACGGCATGATAGGAGCCGTCGTAGATCGTCACGCGGAGGTCCACCACCTTGCATCCGGCGAGGACCCCCTCCTCCATCGCAGCGACGACCCCCTTCTCCACCGCGGGGATGAACTTCCCCGGAACCACCCCTCCCACGACCTCGTCGACGAACTCGAAACCGCCCCCCCGCTCCTTCGGCTCCAGCTTGAGCCACACGTCGCCGAACTGCCCGCGGCCGCCGGTTTGTTTCTTGTATCGACCTTGAACATCGGAACGACCCCGAATCGTCTCGCGATAGGGAATCCGCGGCTTCACGAGCTCGACTTCCACCCCAAAACGCTCCTTGAGGCGCCGAGCCTGAATATCGAGGTGCAGCTCGCCGAGCCCGCGGATGAGCGTCTGGCGGACATCCGGATCGTACCCGGCGTGGAAAGTCGGGTCCTCCTCCTGAAGCCGCGCGAGCCCGTTTGCGATCTTGTCCTCCTCGCCCTGGTTCTTGGCGACCACGGCGAACTCGATCACCGGCTTCGGGAAGGGGATCGGCGGAAGGAGAAACGATCCGTTCGCTTCGCACACGGTGTCCCCCGCCTTCGTCTCGCGCAGCTTCACCGCCGCGCCGAGATCTCCCGCGCTGATCCGCGGCGTATCCACTCGCTCGCGCCCCTGAAGGAAGTAGAGCTGCCCCATCCGCTCCCCCTTCCCCTTGTTCGCGTTCGCGTAGTCGCGCCCCGGCTCCAGGGTCCCCGTGAACACGCGAAAGACCGTGAGCTCGCCCATGTGCGCCTCCGAAACGGTCTTGAAGGCGAGCGCCGCGGTCTTCCCGGAGTTCCCGACCTTGCGGGTCTCTCCTTCGGCGGAAACGACCTCGGGGCGATCGAGCGGCGAGGGACCCGCCTCCGCGACGGCGTCGAGAAGGAGATCGACGCCTACGAGCTTCGCGGCGGAGACCGCGAAGGCCGGACGGAGCGTGCCCCGGGCGATCCCCGCGCGGAAACCAGTGAGCAACTCCTCCTCGGTCAGCCCCCCTCCCTCGAGGTATTTCTCGACGAGAGCGTCGTCGGTTTCCGCGATCTGCTCGATCAGCTTCTCCCGCGCGGCGGCCGCCTCGGCCGCGTGAGACGCCGGGATCTCGATCTCCGCCGCCTTCCCCGACCCGTCGCCCGCGTAACGGAATGCCTTCATACGCAAAACATCGATTACCGAAGAGAACGACTCCCCCTCGTCGATCGGGAGCGTGACGGGGACGGTGCCGGGGATGAGCGCCTCGCCGACCGATTCGACCGCTCGAGAGTAATCGGAGTGCTCCCGATCGGCTCGATTCACGACGATGAACGCCGGGAGGTTTCGCGCGCGCGCGAACTGGTAGCCTCTCTCGGTTCCGACCTCGACGCCCGACTGCGCGTCGAGGAGTAGGAGCACCGCGTCCGCGACCTGGGCAGCGGCGACGACGTCGCCGACGAAATCGGCGTACCCGGGAGTATCGATGAAGTTGATCTTGCGCTTCTTCCACTCCACGAAACCGAGGCTGCTTCGAATCGTGATCTTCCGCTTCTTCTCCTCGTCGTCGGAGTCGAAGTGGGAGGTTCCATCGTCGACCTTGCCGAGACGGCTCGCGGATTGGCCGACGAAGAGGAACGCCTCGGCGAGCGATGTCTTTCCAGAGCCCCCGTGGCCGATGAGGACCAGGTTGCGAAGGGCTTCCGTTCCGTACTCTTTCACGGCGCATCTCCTTTTGCCTGTGGCAATTACCGCAGAAAGTGAAGGTTAGCATGCCCTTCCGCGGCTGTCAACGGAAGGAGAAAAACGCGGGGAAACGAGGGACAGGGCCGTCTTCATTCGGGCGGGCGGGGGCGGGCAGGACCCGGTCGCTTCAGTCGCTCGTGACGGATTGTGAGGAGAGGCGTTTCGACATCTCCGCGGCTAGCTTTCTCGCCCCCTCCCGTTCGTCCTCTTGGAGGCGAGAGAGAAAGCGCGCCACCGCGGGACCTTGCTTTCTTCCGGCGGCCGCGAGAAGCGCGCCCACTTGGCGGCGGACCTCGGCGTCCGCGTCGTCCGCGAGACGGCGCGCGAGCCGAAGCCCCTCGAAGAGCTTCTCCGGCGCCTTCCCCCGGCCGAAGAGGGAAGCGAAGGCGGCCGGGCCGATCGCGCGAAGACGGGGATCCGGATCGGAGGACCAGGCGTCGAACGCCCGCGACCACGAGTCGACGGCCCCCTGCTCCATCGCCCGCGCGAGCGAATCCGCGGCGGCTTCCCGAACCGCGAGGAGGGGCGAGGCCGCGACGAACGCGCGAACCGTCTCCCACGCGCGTCCTTCCTTCTCCTCGTCGTCGGTCGGGAGAAGGGGCGCGAGACAGAGAGCGGCCACGACCCGGGTCTCCGGGAGATCGGTCGCCGCGAGAGCCTCGACGAACGCGCGGAGCTTCTCCGGATTCTCGGCCGCCCGCTGCAACGCCTCGGCCGCCTCTTGAAGCGGCTCGCGCGTCGTGCGAAGCCCGCTCCGCGCCGGAGACGCGGCCGGATCGGGGACGAGGAGCGGAACGAGGCCGCGCGCGGCTTCCTCCGCTCCCTCCGGCCCGGCCTCCCGGACGATCGCGCGCACCGCCTCGCGAAGCCCGTCGCGTTCCTCGCGCGTCATCTTCTTCTTCTCTCTCATGCGGGGCCCTCCGGATCGAGGGTAGCGAAGGGGCGCGCGCAGGGTCAAGGTCGGGACGGAAGAAAAGGGTTGCCGGATCGGGGCGGTTCTCCTAACCTCTCGGTGTCCAGTAGACGGATAAGGTCCCGGCCTCTTCAGGGGCGTGCATGGAAGCCATCCATCTGTCCGATTATCTCGACCCGAACTCGCTCGAGCTTTCGCTCGAAGCCGCTACGAAGAACGAGGCTCTTACGGAGCTCGTCCGGCTCCTTCCCATCGACGCGGGATCGCGCAACATCGCCCTGCAGCTCGTGAAGTCGCGCGAGGAGCTCGGCTCGACCGGCATCGGCAAGGGGATCGCCATTCCCCATGTCCGCTCGACGATCTTCCCCAGCATCATGCTCGCCTACGGACGTTCGGAGAAGGGGATCGACTTCGGCGCCGTGGACGGCCAGCCGGTTCATCATCTCTTCCTCGTCGCCTCTCCCCCGATCGAGCCGTCCAACCTCTACCATCCGATCCTCGCGCAGATCGTGCGCCTCGTGCGGCTCGCGAAGAACCGGAAGAAGCTCGCCGAGAGCGAGACGAAGGCCGAGCTTCTCAACCTGATCGACGAGCTGACCGCGGGATGAAGGAGAGAGAACGGTGAAGGAGGAACTCGAGTACCTGGTCATCCTGAACGACATTGAGCTCCTGATCGACGACCTCGGGAAGGGAACCGACGCGATCGAACGACAGCTCGGATTCGACGTGAGCCGGAGAGAACAGCTCGACGAAGCCCGCCAGCGGACGCGCGAACAGTGCAACCCCGATCTTCTCAGGCGATACGACCGGATCCGGCAGAAGTACGGGAAGGTGATCGCGCCCGTCTTCGACGGGATCTGCTACGGCTGCTTCCAGCGGCTCCCCACCCAGCTCGCCCAGGTGAATCGGAACGAGGAGATCCTCGCCTGTCCTCACTGCGGGCGCTTTCTCTACTTCATGAGGTAAAGGCCCGCGCGCGCCGCCTTTTCGATCCCGCGCGGGGAGAGCGTGTTGTGATACGATCGCGTGCGAGCCTGCGGACGGCCGTGAACGAGGAACCATGACCCGCCATCTCCCGCCCAGTCAGGTTGCGCTCCTTCGAACGCTCAAGGAAGCGGGCGGGCGCGCTCTCCTTGCGGAGATCGCCGCGCGCGCCGGCATCGACCAGTCGCAGATCGCGGCGGCCGCCGTCGATCTTCAGGCGGTTGGATGGGTGCGCGTCGAGGAGGAGCCGTACGAGGAGGTCGCGCTCCTGGACGCGGGCCGCGCGTTTCTCGATTCGGGGGAGAAGCTCCCCGAGCTTCGGATGGCGGAGACGCTTGCGCGGGAAGGTCCTCTCGTGCTCCCCGATCTGGCGGCGCGCATCGGGCTCGATCCGGCCGAGGCGGGGAAGGCTCTTCGATTCCTCTTCTCGAAGGGCCTCGCGCGAAAGCGCGGGGGCGCGCTCGAGGCGTCCGGCGAGGAGCGCGCGTCCGGGTTCGAGGATGCCGCTCTTCTCGAGAGCCTGCGCGGCGCGGAAGGGGGCGTCCTCGAGCTCGCGGCCGGCGATGCGGAGCGCCTCGAGGGCCCTCTCGCCGAGCTACGCGCGCGCGAGTTCGTCAAGGTCCGCTCCCGCGTGCGGCGTTTCGCGGAGCTGACCGAACAGGGGCGCGAGGCGGTCCAGGCGGGGATCGCGGCGAAGGAGGAGAGGAGCCTCCTCGATCCCGAGCTTCTTCGGACAGGCGCGTGGCGCGAGGCGGTCTTTCGCCCCTACGACGTGTCGCTCGACGCGGCCGAGGTCTTCCCCGCCAAGGAACATCCGATGCGGAGGATTCTCGAGGAAGCCCGCCGCGCGTTCCTCCACATGGGGTTCGAGGAGATCCGCGGCCCGCACGTCGAGAGCGCCTTCTGGGATTTCGACGCGCTCTTCCAGCCGCAGGACCATCCGGCGCGAGAGATGCAGGATACTTTCTATGTCAATCGTCCCGCGCGCTTCGAGCTCCCCGAGCGGAGCGTCGTCGAGAGGGTCCGCGCGACGCACGAGAACGGCGGGGAGACCGGCTCGATCGGGTGGCGCTACCGATGGGACGAGGAGACCGCGCGCCGGGTCGTCCTCCGCACCCATACCACCGCGGCGACCGTCGCGGCTCTCTACGAGAACCCGAAGCCCCCTCGGAAGGTCTTCCTCGTCGGGCGCGTCTTTCGGCGCGAGAAGATCGACTACAAGCATCTTCCGGAGTTCCACCAAGTGGACGGCATCATCATCGACTCGAAGGCGACCCTCTCGGCGCTCCTCGGGACGCTCGCCGAGTTCTACCGCCAGATGGGATTCCGCGATGTGAAGTTCCGCCCCGACTTCTTCCCGTACACCGAGCCGAGCGTCGGCGCGTTCGTCCGGATGCCGGGACGGGAAGGATGGTTCGAGCTCGGCGGCGCGGGGATCTTCCGGCCGGAAGTGACCCGTCCCTTTGGATGTGAAGTTCCTGTCCTCGCGTGGGGGCTCGGCCTCGAGCGCCTCGCGATGATGCGCTACGGACTCACCGACATCCGGAAGCTCTTCTGGAGCGACGTCCGCTGGCTGGAGGAGACACCGCTGTGCCGGTAGTCGCCGTCCCCACCGAACCGCTTCGCCGCCTCATCGGCGCCCCCGTGAGCGACGAGAGGCTTTGGGATCTTCTCGAACGCCTCGGGTGCGACGTGGAGGGCTTCGCGCCGATCCGCCGCTTCCGCTGCCCGGCGTGCGGGGCGGTCGTCGAGAGGGCCGAGAGGGACGAGCTTCTCGGCGCGTGCCCCCAATGCCTCACGGAGGCCGGCGGGAAACCGGAGAGATTCTGGACCGATCTCGGGACGGAGAACGCGATCCGGATGGACCTCCTCCCGGTCCGCCCGGACCTCTTCGACGCGGGAGGGCTCGCGCGCGCCCTTCGAGGGCTCCTCGGAATCGAGAAGGGGCTCGCGCGCTACGATCTCGCCCCGGCCGCGATCGAGGTGCAAGTCGACCCCGCCCTCTCCGCGGCGGAGTCGTTCCGCCCAGAGATCGCCTGCGCGGTCGTTCGCGGCGTCCGTCTCGACGACTTCGCGATCCGCGCGGTCATGAAGCTCCAGGAGGACCTCCACTGGGCGCTCGGAAGGGACCGGAAGTTCGCGTCGATCGGCGTGTACGATCTCGACTCGATCGAACCTCCGATCCGCTACCGAACGTGCAGCCCGGAGGAGATCCGGTTCATCCCCCTCGGCTCGACCGACGGAAGACCCTTGACGCCGAAACAAATCCTGGACGAGCACCCGAAGGGGATCGCCTACCGGGCGCTCCTTTCCGCGCACCGCCGCTACCCGCTTCTCGAGGACCGGAAGGGTACGGTCCTCTCGATGCCGCCGATCATCAACAGCCGGGAAACCGCGATCGGCCCCGAGACGACCGGGTTCTTCATCGACGTGACCGGGATCGAGGCGCGCCCGGTCGACAAGGCGCTCGCGGTGGTCGTGACATCGCTCGCGGAGCTCTTCCCGGGAGCGCGCGCGGAGAAGACGGCGATCGCGCGCGAGGAGGGCCGGCGCGAGACGCCGGATCTCGCCCCCTCGACCTTTCGCTTCTCCCCCCGCGGCGCGGCGAGTCGGATCGGAACGCCGATCGGCGCGGCCCGGGCGGCGCGCCTCCTCGCGAGCATGCGCCACGAAGCCGTCCGCGACGGGAACGACCTTCGCGTCTCGGTCGCCGCCTACCGAAACGACATCCTCCATGAGGTCGATCTCGTCGAGGACGTCGCGATCGCGATCGGATACGACGCGATCCCGCGCACGCTCATCCCGAGCTTCACGCTCGGCAGCGAACGCCCGGAGAGAGTGCTCGAGAGAAGAGCGCGCCGGGCGATGATCGGCCTCGGCTTCCGGGAGGCAATGAGCCTCCTCCTCACGAACGAGAAGGATCTCTACGAGAACATGCGCGAGGAGGATCCGGGCGATTCGGTCCGGACCGAGAACCCCGCATCGATCGAGCAGGCGATCGTACGGACCGCGCTCGGGCCGGGGCTCCTTCGTCTCCTCGGAAGGAACCGCGGCGCGGGGGTCGCGCACCGGCTCTTCGAGGCGGACATCGTCGTTCGCATCGAGGAAGGGAAGCCGGAACCGGTCGAGAAGCTCCACGTCGCCGCGGTGATCCAGGACCGGGCCGCCGGGTTCGCCGACATCAAGTCGGTCGCGGTCGCGCTCGGGAGGGAAATGGGACGTTCCTTTGTGTTTCAACCTTCGAAGAACCGGTTCTTCCTCGAAGGGCGCGGCGCGAACCTCATCGAGGAGGGACGTGAAGTCGGCCGCGCGGGAGAGGTTCATCCGGAGGTTCTCGAGAACTTCTCGATCCACTTCCCCGTCGCGCTCCTCGAGATCGAGCTGGACTGAACGGAGCCTTTCCCGGCGAGAAGGACGGAGAATCGGGATGGAACAACAGGCGAACGCTTCGGTCCCGTTCGACCGGGAGACGGTCGCGCGGATCGTCCGCGAGGCGGGGATCGACCTTTGCACCGCCTCGATTCGTGAGATGAACCGGATCGTGAACGAGATCGAGAAGGAGCTCGGCGTCCGGTTCATCCGGATGGAGTTCGGCATTCCGGGGCTTCCCCCCCACCCAATCGCCGTCGAGGCGGAGATCGAGGCGCTCCGCGACAAGGGGCTCGCTCAGCACTACGCTCCCTTCGACGGGGTTCCGGCGCTCAAGGAAGAAGCGTCCCGATTCGCGAAGCTCTTCATGAACCTCGACTTTCCACCGGTCGCCTGCGTGCCGACCGTCGGGGCGATGCAAGGGTGCTTCGTGAGCCTCGCGGTCGCCGGGAACGTCGATCCGGCGAAGCGGACGATCCTCTTCCTCGATCCGGGCTTCCCCGTCAACAAGCAGCAATGCCGCTTCCTCGGCCTCGAGACCGACCGGATCGACCTGTACGACCACCGGGGGGAGACGCTCGTTCGCGCCCTCGACGAACGCCTCGCGAGAGGGGACGTCGCGGCGGTCCTCTGGTCGAGCCCGAACAACCCGGCGTGGATCATCCTCTCCGAGGAGGAGCTCCGCGGGATGGCCGAGACGATGGAACGGCACCGCGCGATCGCGATCGAGGATCTCGCCTACTTCGGCATGGACTTCCGCAAGGACTACGGGAAACCGGGGAAGCCGCCCTACCAGCCGACCATCGCTCGCTACATGAATCGTTGCTTCGTGATTGTTTCAAGCTCAAAGGCGTTCAGCTACGCCGGACAACGAGTCGCCGTCACCTATATCTCCCCGAGCCTTCTCCGCGAGGAATCCCCGCATTTGGAGGCGCGCCACGGGACCCGAAAGATCGGCTACGCGTTCATTCACGGCGGGATCTACCCGATGACCGCCTGCATCGCCGAGGGGCCGCAGCACGGGCTTGCGGCGCTCTTCAAGGCGGTGAACGACGGGGCCGTCCCCTTTCTGGAAGACGTGAAGGAATACGCAAGGCGCGCCGCCGCGATGAAGAAGGCGTTTCTCTCGAACGGCTTCCGTCTCGTCTACGACAACGACCTCGGCGAGCCGCTCGCCGACGGATTCTACTTTACCCTGAGCCACCCGCGGTTCGACGAGGGATGGAAGCTCGTCGCCGAGCTCCTCCACTACGGCGTGAGCGCGATCACCCTCGCGACGGCGGGGAGCACGCGGACCGAGGGGCTCCGCGCGTGCACGTCCCTCACGACATTGGACAGGATCCCCGCGCTCGAGGAACGGCTCCGGAAGTTCCAAGAAGACCATCCGTAGTCCCGCCGCCGCGCTCCCGCCGCGCGGCGGGGGACGCTTGGACCGCCGTACCTGGTACGCGGTTCACCGAGGCGCTTTTCCCCGCCGAGAGGCCGTCCTTCGCTAACGCGTTGACAGGAAAGCAGATCTCATCTCCGATCCCCCCCGATGAGGCACTCCACCGAACGGCCTCCCCTGCCGATACGTGGAGCGGAAAGAAACGGCCGGGCGCCGCGACCGCAGAACCGCGAGCGGGCGCCGGCCGAGCGAGAGGAGGGATCCTTCGATGCTTCGTCTCTCAACGATCGTGACGTGCGTGTCGCTCGCGCTCCTCGCCTCGAGCGCCTCCGGCGTCCTTCAGGACTTCGAGGGGCCGCCGGCCGGAACCGTGGTCGCGGGCCAGGCACCGGGCGGCGGCACTGCGCCGGGGACCTTGTTCGCCGGCATCACGCTCGGCGTCGTCAACAACGGGGGCGGGCCGCACTCGCTCATCATCTTCAACTCGTCCGCGCCGACCGGAGGTGATTCCGACCTCGGCACCCCGAACGTCGACTTCGGCGGACCTGGGATCGGCGCGGGAGGCGGCGCCGGAATGCCGGGCGAGAACCGCGTCCCCTACGGGAACCTCCTCATTATCGCCGAGGACATCGTGGATGTCGCACCGGCGGACGGTCTCGTCGACGATCCCGACGACGAGATGGGCGGCGGGATCATCACGATCGACTTCCACGGACCGGTGCTCGCCGAGCGGATCGTCCTTGTCGACATCGACGAACAAGAGTCGGTGGCGATTCGGCTCTTCGACGGGGTCAACCTGGTCGCCGAGGCGAACGCGCTTCCGCTCGGGGACAACTCGGTCCAGGTGATCTCCGCTCCGGAACCAACCCGCTGCACCCGCGTGGAGATCGTCACCGACGGGAGCTTGGGGATCGGGGAAATCGAGTACCGCGAAGTGACGACCGCGACCGAGCACCGGTCGTGGGGAGATTTGAAGAAGTCGTTCCGCTAGACTAGACGCCGCGATACGAGGGGCCGATCCCGCGCGGGGAATCGGCCCCTTCTTCTTTCCCGCCCGCAACCGACCCGTGAACCGCAGCGACCGACGACACGCCGAGGGCGACGACCGCCCAGAGAAGCGTGACCACCTCGACGTCCCCGAGATTCCACTCGAAGAGGCCGTTCACGAGAAAGCCGATCCAGACCGCTAGCGCGCCGAAGAGGAGAGCGCGCGCGATCGGGGGTCCCCGCTTCGCCACGGGAAGAGCGCGGACCATCCACGCGAGAAACGCCCCAACGAGAAAGAGCCACGCGGCGAAACCGAGGATCCCCATGCTCGCGAGGATGTGGATCGGCACGCTGTGGAGGTGCGGAGGCCGTTCATCGGAACGGGGATCCCGGTATTCCTCGTAGACGCGCTCCATCCCGGCGAGCCCGACCCCGGTCCAGACATGATCGCGAAGGATCGCGAGGCCCGCCTTCCACATGAAGAGCCTCTCGCGATTCCGCGGATGGCGGAGATCGAACGAAGAGAGGGCCGTCTCCCTCGGCTTTCCGGGAACCGCGACGAAGAAGATCGCGAGAAGGACGGGGACGGCGGCGAGCCTACGGCCCGCGAAGAGGAGGAGCGTGAAGAGCCCGGCGAAGAGACCGATCCATGCCCCGCGCGTGTCGGTAAGGACGAGCGCCGCGAGAAGAACGGGGAGCGCGATCCGGGCGATCCAGGCGAGCCTCCCGCCGATCCCACGCGTGAAGAGGATCGCGGTCCCAAGGAGCCCGATCTGGAGGAGAACGCCCGCGGTCGTCATGTAGAAGCCGATGAAGCCGCCGAGACGGGTCGAGGGATCGTTGAGGTAGTAAATGATTCCGTACGCCGACGTCATGAACCCGCCGACGAGAAGCGCTCCCGCCGCATGGCGGAGCCTGGCGGGAGTTCGGAGGATCTCGGGAAGGAGAAAGACGAGCCCGATCGGAAGAAGCTTGAGGAGCTTCCAGGCGCTCGCCGCCGGTTCGCGCGCGAAGAGAACCGAAAGGACCGAGGCGATCGCCCAACAGGCGGCGGCCGCGACGAGGATCGAGCGCCGCGGCATGCGCGCACGAGGCTCTCCCCTTCGAAGCGCGAGGCGGACGAACCAGAGGAGAACGACCGCCGCGAGGGCGATCTCGGAGTACGCGACGGACGAGGGAGCGGCGAGAAAGAAGACGAGGAGAAAGAAGAAGAGGACGTTCTCGACGATTCTTCTCATCGGATCCTCTCCGCGCGTCTATCCGAAGAACACGTAGCTCACGAGGATCGCTCCAACGATCCCCGCGAGGTCGGCCGCGAGCCCGCATGCCAGGGCGTGGCGCGTCTTCCGGATCCCGACCGCCCCGAAGTAAACGGCGAGCACGTAGAAGGTCGTCTCCGTGCTCCCCTGAAGGACGCTCGAGAGCCGGCCGGCGAAGGAATCGGCCCCGTGGACTTTCATCGTCTCGATGAGCATGCCGCGCGCCCCGCTCCCCGAAAGGGGCTTCATGAGCGCCGTCGGGAGCCCGTCGACCCACCGCGTGTCGATGCGAAGAGCGGCGGAACCGGCGCGCACCGCGTCGAGAAGAAGATCGAGCGCCCCGCTCGCCCGGAGGACCCCGATCGCGACGAGCATCGCGACGAGATAGGGAATGATGCGCACCGCTACGCGAAAGCCCTCCTTGGCGCCGTCGACGAAGACCTCGTAGACCGGCACGCGCTTCCGGACCGCGGCCGCGAGGAAGACGACGATGAGCGAGAGGATCGTGCCGTTCGCGAGAAGGGCGGAGCGCGACGCGAGCATCTCCTCGTCGAGCCGCGCGAAGTAGAGGACGAGCGCGGCCACGAGCGCGGTCATCCCCCCGAGATACGCCGCGACGACGCCGCTGAGGAGGTTCCGTCTTTGGACGGCGGCGACGGCGAGAAGTCCGGTCATCGTGCTCGCGAAGGTCGCGATCAGGATCGGCACGAAGACGTCGGTCGGGTCCGCGGCGCCCATCTGCGCGCGGTAGGTGAAGATCGTCACCGGGAGGAGCGTGACCGACGAGGAGTTGATCACGAGAAAGAGGATCTGGTCGTCGCTCGCCGTGTCCTTCGCCGGGTTCAGCGCGTGCATCTCGTTCATCGCCTTGAGGCCGATCGGCGTCGCGGCGTTGTCGAGGCCGAGCACGTTCGCCGCCATGTTCATCACGATCGACCCTTCCGCCGGGTGCCCCGCCGGGATCGACGGGAAGAGCCGCCGAAAGAGAGGGCGGAAGAGACGGGCGAGCGCGTCCACCGATCCGCCCGCCTCTCCCAGGCGGAGAATCCCGAGCCAAAGACACAGGATGCCGGTGAGCCCGAGCGCGATCTCGAACGCGGTCTTTGCCATGTCGAAGGTTGATGCAACAACGTCCTGAAAGACCGCGGTGTTGCCGAAGACGAGCGCCTGCGCGAGACACGCCGCGAACCCGACGAAGAAGAATGCGGCCCAGATCCGGTTCAGCATCGAGGCCTCCGGGGGGAAGGATAGGGAACGGTCCGGCGAATGTCACCGGAGAATGCGGGGCGCCCGCCGCGGAGTCGTGGCGGCTCGAACCGGGAAGTGCTAGCCTGCGGAGACGGGAAGCGGCCGCACGATTCGGAAGGGAGCCGGAGGAACGATGAGAAGGGCGCTCCGGGCCACGGCGATCCTCCTCGCCGCCTGCGCGTTCGCCTGCGCGGGGCTGGACGGACGGCCCGAGACGAGACTCCCGCGCGCGGCGATCGAGACGGAGCTCGGGCGGCTCGTGGTCGAGATCGACGCGGGGCGCGCACCGGTGACCGCGGGGAACTTCCTCCGCTACGTCGACGAGGGGCGCTTCGAGAGCGCTTCGTTCTACCGGACCGTCACGTCGTCGAACCAGCCGAAGAACGAGGTCAAGATCGAGGTGATACAGGGGGGGATCGGGTGGGTGGAGAGCGAGCGGCGCCTCCCGCCGATCCCGCACGAGACGACCGAGGCTACCGGCCTCCGGCACCTCGACGGCGTCCTTTCGATGGCCCGCTCCGAGCCGGGGAGCGCGACCTCCGAGTTCTTCATCTGCGTCGGAGACCAGCCGGAGCTCGACCTCGGGGGGCGCCGGAACCCAGACGGGCAGGGGTTCGCCGCGTTCGGCCGCGTCGTCGAGGGGATGGACGTCGTTCGCGCGATCCACGCCCTCCCCGAGAAGGACCAGATGCTCGACCCCCCAGTCCCGATCCCCTCGATCGCGAGGGTTCGCTAGCCCCATCCTCCGGGCTCGCGATCCGCGTTATCCCGGTGACGATCCGCCGAGGGCTCAGGAGGTCCGCATGCGCGCACTCAATCAGGGGAAGATCCCCATACTCCTCGTCTTCATCCTCGCGCAGGCGTTCTACATCTGCACTCTGGCTCCTACGGTCCTCTGGGGGGACGACGCGATGTACCAGCGCCGAGCGGCCGAGTTCGACGTTCGCAACGACAATCCTTGGGATCACCCTGTGTGGGTTCTCCCGGCAGCTCTTTTCGCGCGGATACCCGTGGGCGATCCCGCCTTTCGCACCAATCTCTTCACGTCCGTTTGCGCCGCTCTCGCCGTCGCGTTCACGTTCGGTCTTGTCAGGCGTCACACTTCCTCCGTCGGGGCGGGAATCCTCGGAGCGGGCGCCCTCGGAGTGAGTCACTGTTTCTGGACTCACGCGGTAAGGACCGAGGTCTACTCCCTGAACCTCTTCGCTCTCGCACTCGGTCTTTTCCTGATCACGCATCCGGACTGGGGGGGGGGAGTAGCCGCCGCGGGCCTCGCGTTGGGAGCCGCCGTGGCGAACCACGTGATGATGCTGATCGTCTTGCCCGCGTTCTTGATCATCGGGATCGACCGGGTCGTCCGAAGGGAGATCCGGTTCACGGAGGGAATCGGGGGACTCCTCGTGTTCGCCCTTTCCCTCTCCGCCGCTCGCCTGCTGCTTCCGCCGACCTACTCCCTCGACGTTCGCGCAATTCACTTCCTGCCGAAACCCGAGGCGATCCCCGGCGCCATCAAGACATTCCTCGTCTACCTCCTTCTCCAGTTCCCGACCCCCCTCCTGCTCCTTGCGCCTCTCGGAATGGGCGCAGATCGAGGCAGCCGGTCCCTCGGGGTCGCACTCCTCACGGTGTTCGTGTTCAATCTCCTCATCGCCCTCGGGCATGACGTTCCCGACAAGTACGTGTTCTACAATCTGAGCTACTACGTCGCGGCGGTCTGGATCGGCATGGGAAGCATGCGCGCGGTCCGCTGGGTGGGTAACCGGCGCCGCACGCGCGCCGGGCGCCTATGGATCCTCGTCGCCAGTTGCGCCTTGCTCCTCCCGATCGGCACCTACTACGCGGCGCCGAGACTATTGACGACCCTGGGAGTATCCGGCCGACGCCTCGGGATCCGCGAGATTCCGTATCGACCGGCGCTCACGTTCTTTCTCTGGCCGTCCAAGAGCGGCTACCGCGGCGCGCGGACGTTTGCCGAAGAGTGGCTCGCCCAGATGCCGAGGGGAGCGGTCTTAATCGCCGATCACACGGTGGCGCAGCCGCTCGGGTACCTCCAGAGAGTGGAGAAGACCCGGGAGGATGTCGAGGTCGTGGAGCTCCGGGTTGACGAGCAGGTCGAGTATGCGCTCCGGACCGCTCCGGTGCGGCGCGTGTTTCTCGCGCTCACGGAGCCGTACTACGACATCCACGGGTTGGAGGAGCATTTCGACATCGTCCGCCACGGCCCGGCATACGAGCTCGTACCGCGCGCGAAAGGCGCAGGTCAGACGGATCCCGAGTAGGTGCCCGGGTCAGGAGAGGGAGCCCCGAGCATCTCGGGAGAAGAAGCGGGGGCCCTTCTTTCGAAGAACCCCCGCAGGATGAATTCCCGGCGGCGTCCTACTCTTCCGCAAAGTTACCGAAGCAGTACCATCGGCGCTGGAGGGCTTAACTACCGTGTTCGGAATGGGAACGGGTGTGACCCCTCCGCTATTGCCGCCGAGAAATTCTTTCAAAGATCAACCGATAGCGATCGATGATAAGGCGCCTTCTCCCGAAGGATACAGTTCGATAATTTAAGGATCAAGCCTCACGGCCGATTAGTACCAGTCGGCTGAACGACTTACATCGCTTACACCTCTGGCCTATCAACCTCGTAGTCTACGAGGGGCCTTTAGGTACCTTACGGTACGGGATATCTCATCTTGGGGTGGGCTTCGCGCTTAGATGCTTTCAGCGCTTATCCCTTCCGAACATAGCTACCCAGCTATGCCGCTGGCGCGACAACTGGTGCACTAGAGGTTCGTCCAACAGGGTCCTCTCGTACTGGAGTCAGCTCCCCTCAGATATCCTGCGCCCACGACGGATAGGGACCGAACTGTCTCACGACGTTCTAAACCCAGCTCGCGTACCGCTTTAATTGGCGAACAGCCAAACCCTTGGGACCTGCTTCAGCCCCAGGATGCGATGAGCCGACATCGAGGTGCCAAACCTCCCCGTCGATGTGAACTCTCGGGGGAGATCAGCCTGTTATCCCCGGCGTACCTTTTATCCGTTGAGCGACGGCCCTTCCATACGGAACCGCCGGATCACTAAGTCCTGGTTTCCCACCTGTTCGACTTGTAGGTCTCGCAGTCAAGCTCCCTTATGCCTTTACACTCGACGCGCGATTGCCGACCGCGCTGAGGGAACCTTTGAGCGCCTCCGTTACATTTTGGGAGGCGACCGCCCCAGTCAAACCGCCCGCCTGACAATGTCCCTGCGCCGGATAACGGCGCGAGGTTAGGATTTCAACCAAGCAAGGGTGGTATTTCAAGGTTGGCTCCACCGAGACTAGCGTCCCGGTTTCAACGCCTCCCACCTATCCTACACATGATTAGCCAAAACCCAATGCCAGGGTACAGTAAAGGTGCACGGGGTCTTTCCGTCCTGTCGCGGGTAGACGGTATCTTCACCGCCACTGCAATTTCACCGAGTCCCTTGTTGAGACAGCGCCCAAGTCGTTACACCATTCGTGCAGGTCGGAACTTCACGTTTATCCACGGTTTCCCGTGGCGCAGACTATACCTTCACCTGGTTGTCAGGGAGTTGAGAATCTCCCTACCGGAATACTTCCGCTTGCCGGAGGAGTTCATTCGCATCGCCAGATCGACGATCACTTCGAATCCTTCTCGTGTCTTGTGTTTCTTCTCATGGATGAGAAGGCACACTCGCTCGAAGCACCGAACGTCGTCCTGCTTGCGGGACAACAACGGGAACATCCGAAAACGCGGCAGCACTTTGTCCACCAAGTCACGAATGTTCCGAACTTCGAACTTGAGAGTACGATCCGAACGATCCGGCCGAATGAAGCCGCATTCCCATCTTTGCTGAATGACATAGAGGAGTTCCGCTCGATCGCCGTTCTGGCTGATCGAGAAGCTTGGTCTCACTTCCCAGCCGAGCCTGTGTCTCAAGCTCGGTTGGAAGGAAACGCAGAAGCATCCTTCTCCATCTACGAATCCAGAAATGTAGGAATCGACATCCATCGTACAAGAACCAGGGCCGGCGTGTTATGGAGCCCGAACGCCCCATCCAGGCTTCTCACACCTGAGTCGTTACGGGGATCACCACCGGTGATCTTACCCTCGGTATTGCCCGCGGCACCCTGCTGTGCCGGGAGGGTTCTACCGATTTGAGCCGGTTTTCTCGAGCAGGATCGCTCCTGCTTCGGGCAATGCTACTTACCCGACAAGGAATTTCGCTCGGTCACTCCTCTCCGTTTCTGAAGAGGCCGGACTTTATCTTGACGATCCACGATTCATCTGCGCGGCGATTCGCCGGATCTCCTCGATCCCTTTCGCCGTCAGGTGATCCCCATCCGCCATCCTGAGCAGGATTCGGCGGAACTTCATGAAGTCCACCCGTTTCCTGGTCTTGAGCGGATGCCTTTCGAAGAACGGGATCACACGCTCCACGAGATGCGTTCGGCTTCTAACGCGAAAGGCCATTCGGTCTCCGTGGTTCGTGCGAACCACGCCACAACCGAAAAACGCCTTGAGCGCGTGAAGAACCTGCACATCGCGCTTGTGTTGGACCACGGTGAATTCGGGAAGAACTTGGAAGCCCGCCGTCATCTCCGGATGGCGATTGACGGCGACGTGAAAGCATCCTTCCCCGTCCACGAAGCCCACGATCCACTGAGCATCTAGATTCATCGGAACCGTCCCGAACGTGAAGTCTCTGAGGGTTCCCTGAACATCAGGGCCTTCCCTGCGGATTGTCCCCATGTCCGTCGGATTGTGACTGCCGGCTTGCTGCCGGCGAGTACCGAGCGGCTGTCGAGGAGTTTCCCGCATATGGTTCGGTTTTACTAAGGCTCGCGAAAGTCAACCTTAGGACCGTTATAGTTACGGCCGCCGTTTACTGGGGCTTCGATTCAGAGCTTCGCCTTGCGGCTAACCCCTCCTCTTAACCTTCCAGCACCGGGCAGGTGTCAGCCCCTATACGTCGTCTGTACGACTTGGCAGAGACCTGTGTTTTTAGTAAACAGTCGCCCAGGCCGTTTCACTGCGACCCCAGCCAGCTTTGCGGAGCAAGTCCGCTGACCAGCCGAGGCACTCCTTCTCCCGAAGTTACGGAGTCATTTTGCCTAGTTCCTTAACAAGGGTTCTCTCGAGCACCTGAGGATACTCTCCTCACCCACCTGTGTCGGTTTCCGGTACGGTCGACAACATTGCTCCCTTAGAGGTTTTTCTCGGCAGTCAGCTTACGACCAGTTTGTGTCCCTAAGGGACTCCCCATCACCTCTCGGAGTTGCCCTCCCGGATTTTCCTAGGAGGACCTCCTACGGGCTTAGACCGGGACATCCGACACCCGGCTGGCCTTCACTCCTGCGTCACCCCATCGGTCGAACGCTCTGTCATCGGTACGGGGATCTTAACCCGTTTCCCATCGCCTACGCCTTTCGGCCTCGGCTTAGGGGCCGACTTCCCCTGAGCGGATTAACC